>DASTCX010000018.1:10000-292753 GCA_035710745.1 Candidatus Eremiobacteraceae bacterium
CCCGGTCATGCCGCATCAGTATCTGAGGGAGACGCCAGTCGAGCCGCCGCGTCCGAAGAAGGCGAGCGTTCCCAAGAAGAAGACCGCGAGTCGCACGGTTTCTATTCCGGTCCGCGGTGGTCAGACCGCGGCGGTCGACCGTAAAGGTCGACCGCTCCATGGTGACGTCGCGAAGGGTCGATCGGCGAACGCGGTCGACGTCGAACCTCGCAAGAACGAGAAGGCGCGCGAGCTTGTCGCGACCGCCATCAAACACGCACGCGCCGGGAAACTCGACGCCGCCGAGCGTTCGGCGGTCGCGGCGATCGCCGCAGATTCGCTCGATCCCGAGCCGCACGTGCTGTATGCCGCCCTGCTCATGGCGCGCAACTCGCTCAAGGAAGCCGAAACCGAACTGCGCCGAGCGCTCTTCCTCGATCCGGTCTTCGTGCCGGCGCTCTGGCAGATCGGCAACCTCTACGGAATCACCGAGCGCAAGCGCCAAGCCGCGTTCGCGTTCGCGCGCGCGCTGACGCAGCTCGAAGGTCTGCCGCCCGAAACCGAAGCGCTGCCGTTCGACAACCTCTCCGTGGGCGAGCTGACGACGCTTTTGCGCGCCGAGCTCGGCGAGCGGGCGGAGGCATAGACGATGAACGCTGCCTGGCACGCGCAAACGACATCGGCTTCGAGCCTCACGCAGTCGCATCTGCTCGCGCGCGTCGACCGCTTCGATCTCGCATTCCCGGTCGAGCGCATCATCTCGGTCCACGAAGCGCCGCTCGTCTTCACAGTGCCCGGCAAGCAGCCCGGCATCCTCGGCGCGGTCAAGGTCCGCGGTGAAGCGATCCCGGTCGCGGACGTACGGCGCAGCTTACGGATCGCATCGAAACAAGTCGAGCACGACGATCGGCTCATCATCATCCGCAGCGCGGGCGATCGCCACGTCGGCGTCATCGTCGATCGTGTGCTCACGCTCGTCGACGTCCCCGAAGGCGTTCTCCAAGGTCCGGATCCGCTGTTCGGCGACGCGCAGATCAACGGCAACATCATCACCGGCATCGCCGCCGCGCCCGATCTGTGCGCGGTCGTCGATCCCGACGGTCTCCTCGTCCCCGACTCGTGGGATGACGATGCCGATACCGCCGCGGTTCTCGCCGCCGAGATCAAGCCAGACGATCCGCTCGCGAACCGCACTCGTACGCTCGCCGAAACGGTCATCGCGATCGAAAAGTCCGGCACCGACGCCGCGGTCTTCACTCTTTGCGGACAGCGCTACGCCGTGCCGATCGGCAGCGTTATCGAATTCTTCAGCGATGCGACGTACTCGCAGCTCCCGTTCTCATCGGCGTCGATGGCCGCGCTGGTCAACCGGCGCGGCGAAGCGCTTCCACTATATGATGTACGGCCGCTGCTCGGGCTGCGCGGCGACGCGCTCTCGAGCACGGTCGACGGCGTCGTCCTCGGCGGCAACGGCTATCGCGTCGCGATCGCCGTCGACGCGTTCGAGGGTCTTGAAGTGTTGGCCACCGCGGCTGCATCGAGCACGCGGCCGGGCCGTTATTGCGTCTCCATCCACGCCAGCGAGCGTGGAGCCATACAACTCCTCGACGTCGCGGCGCTGACCGCGGCGCCGCAGCTCAACCTGTCAGGTGAGGGACCCATATGATCCAGCAACTGCTTGCCGTCCAACAGCAAACGCTGCGCGGCAAATTGCTTCGCATCCTCGGCGTCGTGCTGCTCGTCGTCGCGGCGCAGATCGCGCTCGCGTTCGCGCTGCCGCGGATGATCTTCGACCGCGAGTCGGACATCATCTCGGGCATCCAGCCGATCTCCGATGCGGCTGCGAACGTCCGGCTCGACGTCCTCTCGATGATCGGCGGCACCGCGCAGTGGGGCCTGTCGAACAGGACCGAAGATCTGTCGCTGTACAACGACGGCTCGACGAGCTTGCCGAAGGACATGGCGAACCTGTCGCGACTCGGCGATCAACAGCCGACGAACGTCAAGAACGCCGTGACGAAGCTGACCGAAGCGGCGCAGGACGAGTCGCAAGTCGTCCAGTCGATCGTCTCCCAGGCGCAAGACGGCACGACCGACATCCGCAAGGCTGTCGCGGGCGGCTTTGCCGAGGAACGCGACAAGATGGGCCGCTTCATCCAAGCGCAGCAAGCGCTTCAGGGCGCGCTCGATGACGAACGTGCGCAAGACGAGCGCAACGTCACGGAGCTGCTGTGGGTGCTCATCGGATCGCTCGTCTTGACGGCTGTGCTCGCGCTCCTCATCGCGGTCTTCCTCGCCGGCGGCACGATCCGCGCGGTGAGCGATGCCGCGGTGCTTCTCTCGAACACGGCCGGATTGATCGCATCGGGCGACTTCACGAGCCGCGTCGAGTTGAAGACCGAAGACGAGTTCGAAGCGCTCGGCGAGGCGGTGAACAACATGGTCGAGCGGCTCGGCGCGTCGCTGCAGCAAGTGCAGACGGCCGTGAACGAATCGACCGTCGCCGTCATGCAGATCGCGACGACCGCCCAAGAACAAGAGCGCATGGCGACCCAGCAGTCCGTCGCCATGAGCGAGATCTCGCAGACGATCCAAGAGCTCAACTCGGCATCGCAGAACACCGCGACGCAGGCCGAGTCGGTCTCGTTCAAATCGCAAGAGAGCGCCGAGATCGCGCGGCGCGGCCGCGCCGACGTCGAGACGAACGTCTCGATGATGCTGGCGCTACGCGACCGGTTCCGTCAGACGTCGGACCGCATCGCGCATCTCTCCGAGCAGATCGCGCAGATCGGCACGATCACGCGCACCGTCGCCGACTTCGCGGCTCAGACCAACCTCCTCGCGCTCAACGCAGCCGTCGAAGCCGCGCGCGCGGGCGAGCAAGGTCGCGGCTTCGCGGTCGTCGCGGCCGAGATCCGCAAGCTCGCCGACCAATCGAAGACGGCGACCGAGCGCATCGACGCGCTCACTCGCGAAGTGCAGCGCGCTTCGGACGAGTCGGTCATGGCGATGATCGAAGGCAGCCGCAACGTCGACGAGAACGCGACGCACGCGGCGCAGACCGGCCAAGCGATCGCCGAGATCATCGAGACGCTCCAGCATACGGTCGACTCGATGCAAGAGATCGCGCTCGCGGCCAAACAGCAATCGCACGGCATCGAGCAGGTCACCCAGAGCATCACGTCGATCAACGCCGCGATGCGCGACACCGTGTCTGCGACGGCGCAGACGCAGGAGGCGACTTCACGGCTCAACGATCTGGCCCTCGGCCTCAAACATCTCGTGGCGGCGTATCGGATCTAAGCGTACATGGAACTCTCGCCGGCCGAGCTGGCCGAGCTGCAAACCGTCTTCAAGGCTGAGTGCGACGAGCATCTGTCGGCCTTGAACGATTTGCTCATGAGCCTCGAGCGCCGTCCAGACGACGCGGAGTCGCTCAACGAGACGTTCCGCCGCGTCCACTCCGTCAAGGGTGCGGCGCGGATGGTCGGTCTGGCGGGCATCGAAGCGATCGCGCACGCACTAGAGACGATGCTCGCTCCGGTCCGCGACGGGAAGCGCAAGCTCGAACGTCGCGAGCTCGACATGCTCTTCGAGGGCACGGACGCGATCACGGTCTTCATGTCGACGGCCTCAGGGACGTCTACCGAGGATCCGAAGGTCCGCGAATTGCTCGCGAAGATGGCGCCGGCCAACGGACACTCGAACGGTGCGTCGACAAAGCCTGCGAGCGAATCAAAGGCCGACACGCCGGTTCCCACTGCATCGCCTGAGGGCCCGAAATCGACGCCCGCCTCCGCGATCGAACTCGCCGTCGAGAACGTCGCCGGCGGTGAGATGGTGCGCATCCCGGCGGACAAGATCGACAAGCTCATCGCGCTGCGCGGCGAGCTCGTCCGCGCGCTCACCGTCGAAGAAGACGAGCTGAAGAGTCTCTCGGCGCTCGTCGACTCGGCGCTCGAAGACATCGAAGAGGCTCGGCGCAAAGCGATCGGTGACGCGGCACAGATGAACGATGCGACGACGTCCGAATTGCGCCGCCGCCGCGAACAGCTGCGCACCGCGCTCTCGCGCATGGCCGAGCGCAACGCGCGCCGCACGAGCGGACTCGAGGAACTGCGCGACAGTCTCGCCGATCTGCGCATGCTTCCCGCCGGAACGATACTGCAGGGCATGCACCGCATCGTCCGCGACGTCGCGCTCAATCAAAGTAAAGAAGCCGATCTGACGATCGCCGGCGGCGACGTACCGATCGACAAGGTCATCCTCGACGCGCTCAAAGAGCCGCTCATCCATCTCGTCCGCAACGCGGTCGCGCACGGCCTCGAGTCATCGGACGTCCGCGCCGCCAACGGTAAGCCGCGATCGGGCAACGTCCGCATCTCCGTCAGCACCGGCACCTCGAGTGCCACGATCACCGTCGAAGACGACGGCGGCGGCATCGACTTCGAGCGCGTCCGCGACTCGGCGATCGCCAACAATTTCGCGACGACCGTCGAAGCGGAGCAGATGACCGAGGCGAAGCTCGTCTCGCTGTTGTTCAAGCCCGGTTTCTCGACGGCGCGCTCGGCCGACCAATTCTCCGGCCGCGGTGTCGGGCTCGACGTCGTCGCCGACCGCATCGCGCAACTGCACGGCAGCTACACGGTCGAGAGCGTGCTCGGCAAGGGCATGCGGGTCTCGCTGCGCGTGCCGGTCAGCTTGCTCACGTCGTCCGTCTTGACGGTCAAAGCGGGCACGCATGAGGTCTGCTTGCGCCAGACCGAGATCCGCGAAGCCGTGCTGCTCAAGCCCGAGGACGTCGTCAACGTCGACGGCCGGATCAACGCGACGGTCCGCGGCGAGGTCATGCCGGTCGTGCCGCTCGCATCGATCGCAGGCGGCGACAACGAGGTCTTCTTCACGCACGACGGCGTCAAGCCGGCGATCGTCATCGAATTCGGCGAACGCGCGGCGGCGCTGGTCGTCGACTCGCTCGAAGGCGTCTCGGACGTCATCGTCAAGCCGCTTCCGAAACCGCTCGGTCAGCTCGCGGGCATCGCCGGTTGTGCCATCCTTGGGAACGGCATCCCGCTGTGCGTTCTCGACGGCGAGCATATCGTCGTGTCGGCGCACGATCGCGGCTCGCGCGGCGCGGTCGTCCATCAGAAGCAGACGGTGAAGCGCAGTCTCTTGATCGCCGACGACTCGCTGACGACGCGCACCCTGCTTCGAAACATCATGCTGAGCGCGGGGTATGACGTCGAGACGGCTGTCGACGGCGTCGATGCCTGGAACAAGGCGCAGCAACGCAAGTTCGACTGCATCATGAGCGATATCGAGATGCCGAACATGAACGGCTGGGAGTTCTGCGCGCGCGTGAAGCGCGACGGCAGGCTCGCCGACACGCCGCTCGTCCTCATCACGTCGCTGTCTCGCGACGAAGAGCGCCGCCGCGGCCTCGAGCTCGGCGCCGACGCCTATATAGTGAAAGGATTGTTCAACGAGACGCAGCTCCTGGAGACCGTGGAGCGCCTTGTCGCGTGAGCAAAGCTCGTTGGGCCCGCGTGCTCATCGTCGAGGACTCGCCGACCGCCGGCCGAGTGCTCTCCGAAGGCATCAGCCGCGATAGCCGCCTGGCCGTCGCCGGCGTCGCGAGAACCGCCAAAGACGCGATGTCGATGGCGAGCCTGCTCAAGCCCGATGTCATGACGCTCGATCTCATGCTGCCCGATCAGAATGGGCTCGCCATCATCCGCAATATCACCGAGCACGCGAACCTGCCGATCATAGTCGTCACGTCGCTGCCGGCCGAGGGCGCCGATTCACTACCCTTCCAAGCGCTCGAGGCCGGCGCGACTGACGTCGTCGCCAAACCCAATGGCGATGCGGCGTCACTTCGGCGGTTCTTCGACGACCTCAACGAGCGGCTCGCATCGATCGCGGTCACGCGATCGGTACCGACGCACGCACCGATCGCGCTCGCGCGGCCGATCCCGATGGCGCCCGAGGCGCACCTCGATTGCGTCGTCGTCGGCGCGTCGACCGGCGGACCGCCGGCGATCGTCGACTTCCTCCGCGGGCTCGGTGAGAGCTTCCCGGCTCCGGTCGTCATCGTCCAACATATCGCGGCGCCCTTCGTCGACGGCCTCGTCCGCTGGCTCGACAAGGAGACGCCGATGTGGATCTCGTTGGCGGATGACGGCGTTCGGCCGCAGCCGCATCATGCGTATCTCGCACCGGCAGGCTGCGACGTCACGTTCGCTCCGAGCGGTCGGCTTATAGTCAAGAAGGCATCGAACGACCGCAAGGGGATCGCGCCGTCGGCGGACGCGCTGTTCGAGTCCGCAGCCGAGACGTACCGTTCGCGCTGCGCGGGCGTGCTGCTGACCGGCATGGGTAGGGATGGGGCGGTCGGTCTCTTGAAGATGCGCAGCAGACGTGCGCATACGTTCGCTCAAGACGAACGGAGTTGCGTCGTTTTCGGGATGCCCGCTGCGGCCGGCAGATTGGGAGCGGTTGAGATGTTCGCCGAACCGAAGGTTATAGCATCACGTCTGCGAAGGCTCGTCGCGAAAAGCGAAAGGATGGCCTGATGAGCAAGACCGTCTTGCTGGTCGACGACAGCGTCACGCAGAGCTTCGCTCTGAAGTTGGCGCTCGTCCGAGCCGGCTTTCGCGTGCTCACCGCTCCGGACGGGCGTACGGCGCTCAAGACGCTCGCGGCGGAGAAGCCCGACGTCGTCGTCGCCGACGTCATCATGCCGATGATGGACGGCTACGAGCTCTGCCGTCAGATCAAGGACAACGCCGATTCGGGGAAGACGCCTGTCATCCTGATGAGCGGCCTCGGTGAGACGCACGACCAATACTGGCGAAAGCACGCCGGCGCCGACCTCTACGTCGCGAAATCCGCGGACGCGAGCCGCCTCGTCAAAGCGGTCGAAGACCTCCTCGCGGGCAACGTGCCGGACGCGGACGCCTCGGCGAACTAGCCCAGGAAACCAAGCGGACGTCTGAGGCGGTCGAGCGCGGCTCGGCCGTCTTCCTTTTTGGATGTCGATTGGGCCGCCCTATTTTTGTCCGACGCCGTCGACTTCGGGCATTAATATAAATGATGGTTCGACGGCGCTGGCGCCTCGAGCCGCCGGCTCTTACGAGTCGTAGCACTTTTTCATTCTTATCGAAAGCGGTGCGACCCGTGAGAAGCTCCGTCTCAATCGATTTCACCGTAGAGCGCAAGCCGAAGATCGACGCATTGTTCGACGAGCCGACGGACGACGTCGTGTCGATCGCTATCGAGGACTCGCAAGCCGGGCTGAGCCTGAGGATCGCGCGATCCGACTTCGAGCGGCTCATCAGCGCCGTCGATTCGCGGCGCAAAGAATACGCCCGGATCAAAGGGCTCTCGCAGCAATCGAAGTTCGTGGCGGACATCCGGCGAGCTCGGGTCGAGGGGCGCCTGAAAGACCGCTTCTTGCCGAGCGACTTGCGCGAGGCGTGTCCGGGCTGGGCGGACGCCACGTATTCGGCCTTCCCGCCGCAGTATCGCCGGGGCAATCCCTCGGGCCACGTGCCTTACTTCGAGCAGAACGAAGACGGCACGTATTCGCTGCTCGAAGAATCCGTCGCTTCGATCTAGACGACCGCCCCGATTAGATTGGGAGCGGTCGAGATTTATCTCGACCGCCGCGGCCCCGCAGAGATAGTGCTGGGGAGCGGTCGACCTTTACGGTCGACCGCCGAGCTTCGCTCGGCCTGCTACGTCTTTGAAGCCGACCTCACGTCGCGTAGGAGCGCCTCCGCGTGACGAAGCGCTTCCGTACCTTGCTCGTCACCGGATAGCATCCGGGCGATCTCGATCCGCAACTCCTCGCGATTGTCGATCATCCGGGCCGCGATCGTGACGCGATCGCGCTTCTTCGCCTTTTCGAGAGCGATATGTTCGTCGGCGTGCGCGGCGATCTGCGCGAGGTGCGTCACGCAGAGCACCTGCACGCGACGCGAGAGCGCGGCTATTCGCGCACCTACGGCACGCGCGGCAACGCCGCCGATCCCGGCATCGATCTC
Source organism: Candidatus Eremiobacteraceae bacterium (assembly GCA_035710745.1). Lineage (NCBI taxonomy): Bacteria > Bacillati > Vulcanimicrobiota > Vulcanimicrobiia > Candidatus Eremiobacterales > Candidatus Eremiobacteraceae > Candidatus Eremiobacteraceae bacterium. Next base: position 18,028 of record DASTCX010000018.1, read on the forward strand.
GTCGAGGACGACGATCGGATGCGGGTCGACGTCGGCAAGCGCGACCTTCAGTGCTAGAAGCAGCCTTGAGAGCTCGCCGCCCGACGCGGCCCGCGCGATCGGCCGCTCCGGCTCGTTCGCATTGAGCGAGGCGTAGAACTCGACCTCATCTGCGCCATCCGGACCGATTCCGTCAGCCTTCGGGTCCACCGCGCACCTGAACGCAGCGCCGCGCATGTCGAGAGATCCGAGCTCCTCTCCAACTTTCGCGGAGAGCGTCTTCGCGGCGGCGACTCGCAGTCTCGTAAGAAGCGAAGCGGCGTGCTCTAGCTCGCGCTCGACATCGGCGAGCGACCGCTCGAGGGCGACGATGTCCTCGTCGCGTCCTTCGATCCCGCGCGCGGTTTCGGCGTAGCGCTCGCCGGCGGCGACGATCTCCTCGATTGTTCGGCCGTACTTCTTCTGCAGCCGCTCGATGAGCGTCAGACGGTCTTCAAGCGCATCGATCGCAGCCGGATCGTCTGCGACTTCGTCTGCGCCTGCGGCAACGGCGCTTAGAAGATCGGAAGCGGCGCCTTGAACGCCCTTCGTGCTTTCGGCGAGTTCGCGCAGCCGAGGGCCGAATTGTGCAATGCTTTCCAACGCGACTGCAGCTCTGCCCAGCGACGCAACCGAACCGATATCTGCGTCGTCGAGCGCTGCGATCGCGGCGCGCAAAGCGTTGCCGATCTTCGCCGCGTTCGCGAGCATGGCTCGGCGCTCGTGCAGTTCCTCGATCTCGCTGGACCGCAGGCGCGCCGCGGCGATCTCATCGGCCGCGTAGCGAGCATCTGCGAGGGCTTTGTCCGCTTGAGCCGCCGACATCCGAAGCGCCGACAGCCGACCCACCAGTTCGACGCGCTTCGCGTAGAGCGACCGGACCGAATCAAGCGCTGTCGTCGCGGGTTCTCCTGCGAACGCATCGAGCGCTTCGCGATGGAGCGCCGGCCGTACGAGACGCGTGTGCTCGTGCTGGCCGACGACGTCGAGCAGGATGTCGCCGAGTTCGCGCAGCTGAGCGGCTGTCGCGGGCCGGCCGTTGATGCGCGCGCTCGAGCGCCCCTGCGCTTGCATCTCGCGAGCGATGACGAGCGGCTCGCCCTCGTCCGAAGCGAAGCCGTTGTCGTCCGCCCAACGCCGAGCAACGGCGTTCGGCTCGACCTCGACATGCACGGTTGCTTTTGCGCTGCCTGCACGCACGACGTCGGCGCCTGCGCGAGCGCCGAACGCGAAGCCGATCGCATCGATGACCATCGATTTGCCGCTGCCGGTCTCGCCGGTGAAGACGTTGAGGCCAGGTCCGAGGTCGACGGTCGTCCGATCGATGAGGCCGAAGCCTTCGACCGTCAGCGTCCGCAGGGAACCGTCAGTGCGTCGGACGGCCAACGCTCCCATCCTCGTGTCTGACGGATCGCTTGATCGACGTCCCCCAGTGCAGCTTGCGCTCGAGGACGCGGAAGAAATGGCGATCGTCGAGGCGCACGAAGTGCGCGGCGTACGGCGCGCGCGCGATCTCGATCGACGAGCCCGGCTGCAGATCCGCTTCGAGTCTGCCGTCCGCGTAGAGGTGGGCGGGTCCGCTCGCATCGCGCGGCACGCCGATGCGGATCGTCTCGTCTGCCGCGACGACCAGTGGTCGCGAGAAGAGCGTGTGCGGGCAGATCGGTGCGATGCCGAACGCGTCGAGACCGGGCGCGAGAATCGGTCCGCCCGCTGACAGGAAGTACGCCGTCGAGCCGGTGGCACTCGAGACGACGATGCCGTCGGCGGGGATATCGGCGACCCGCTCGCCTCCGAGCGCGATGCTGAACGTCAGCGTGTGCCCGTGCTCTTTGCGATCGATATGGACGTCGTTTATCGCGAGAAAGCGCTTGCCGTTTTCGAGCGTCGCTTGAAGCACCGTGCGCGCCTCGGTCTCGACGCCGTTCGCGATCAGGCCGCCGAGCATCGTCGCGTAGTCGCTGCGGCTGAGCGCGGTGAGGAATCCCATCCGACCGAAATCGATGCCGACGACCGGGATGCCGAGCGGAACTGCAAGGTGCGCAGCGCGGAGCAGCGTGCCGTCGCCGCCGAGCGAAACGATGAGGTCGGCGCCCGCGGGGAATCCATCGGAAGCGGCGGCTTTCAGACCGACGGCCGAAGCTTGGTCCGGTTTGATCTGGAGAGCGACCTTGGCTTCTTCGGCGATCCGAATGACGGTCTTCGCCGCGTCGACCGCCGAGCGCCGGCGCGTATCGACGTAGATCCCGAGGTTGCCGATGCGTCGCGCGCTCATCTGACGAGCGTTTCGTGAGCGGCCGCGACGACCCCCGCCACGTCGAGGTCGCGTGCTAGGACGCCGCCATCGGCTCGTCCGCCACCGGCGATAACTGCGCCGATAAGGAACTCGATGTTGCCGGCAGGGCCGGTGATCGGCGAGAACGTGAGCCGCGCCGGCGCTAGACCGACGCTTTCAAACGCCGCCATGACGGACTCTATCGCTTTCGCGTGCTCCGATGCATCGCGGACGACTCCGCCGCGACCGACGGCGGCCCGACCGGCTTCGAACTGCGGCTTGATGAGGGCGACGAGCCGCGCGCTATCCGATGCCGAGGCGCGAAGCTGATCGGCCAGTTTCGTCAGTGATATGAACGAGACGTCGATCGTGATGAAATCGAACGGAGCGCCGAGCTCGCGGACGTCGGCGATACGGAAGTTCGTGCGATCGACGACGGTGACGCGCGGGTCGCTTTGCAGCGACCACGCGAGCTGGCCGTAGCCGACGTCGACGGCGGTCACGGATGCGGCGCCGCGCTGAAGCAGACAGTCGGTGAAACCGCCGGTCGATGCCCCGACATCGAGACAGCGCAAGCCTATGACCGGCCACTCGAACGCGTCAAGCGCCTTTTCGAGCTTCTCACCGCCCCGGCTGACGAATCGCGTGTCGTCGGTGATTTCTATCCGAGCGTCGTCGGGTACGCTCGCACCGGCTTTCGTAACGGGACTCCCGTTTACCATGACCTTGCCGGCCATGATGAGCGACTGCGCTCGCTCGCGCGAGATCGATGCGGATGTAGCGACCACCGCGTCGAGGCGGTTCGTCTTAGGCTTGGACGTCATCGAAGTCAGGTTCGATATCGAGCGGCCGCGGCGGTCGACCATAAAGGTCGACCGCTCCCTTTTCTAGCCGAGCTTCGCTCGGCATACCACATTTTCTCAATGGCTAGACCGCGGCGGTCGAGATAAATCTCGACCGCTCCCTACCCACCGTCTTCTTCGTCGTCGGCGTCTTCTTCACCATCCAGGTCGGCGGTGGAGCGGGGCGACTCGACGTCGCGCAACGCTTCCTTCACTTGGACTTCGGCTTCGGCGAGGAGCTCGCGGCAAGCGCGGGCGAGCTTTGTGCCTTCCTTGAACAGCGCGAGCGACTTCTCGAGCGGCAAATTGCCGTCGTCGAGGGTCTCGACGATCTGCTCGAGTCGCGCGAGGCTTTGTTCGAAATTCGGCCCGTCGCCGGAACCGTCGTCAGGCTTCTTCTTGCTCGTCGTCTTCGCCACGAGGATCCTCCTTCGCGGTCACGGCTGCTTCGAGGCGGCCGCGGTGCAATTCTATATCGAGCGGATCGCCGACCCGCGCTGCGGTGCTGTCGACCAGCGCCATGCCGCCCTTATCGAACACGATCGCATAGCCGCGCCGCAGCGTCTCCGTCGGACCGAGTGCGGAAAGTCGCGCGTTTGCGACTTGCAGCGAGTTCGTGCGAGCGAGCATCGCCTGCGCGAGCGAGATGCGCAACTGCTCTTCGAGTTCGACGATCTCTGCGACGGCGCCGGCGAACGCGCGCGCCGTAGCGACCCGCAATCGCATTCCGGCCGACGCGATCCTGCGACGCAATTCCACGGTCCGCCGACGCGGGTCCGAAGTGCGCAGCCTGACCTCGAGTTCGTCGATGCGCTGCGCTCGTGCGAACACGACTTCGCTGGCCGCACCTACGATATCGTCCGATGCGCGATCGACGCGTGTCTGAAGGCCTGACAGCGCACGCCGAAGCGACCCGATGAGCCGCCCCTCGCTGGCATCGAGCGATTTCAGCAAGCGCGCACGATCGGGCGAGACGAGCTCTGCGGCCGCTGTCGGCGTGGCGGCGCGAATGTCGGCGACGAAGTCGGCGATCGTCACGTCCGTCTCGTGACCGACCGCCGATATCACCGGCCGCGCGCACGCGGCGATCGCGCGAGCGACGACCTCGGTGTTGAATGCCCACAGATCTTCGAGGGATCCGCCGCCGCGCGCGACGACGACGACGTCGACCGGAAGCGTCGAAGCGCGCCGGATCGCCATCGCGACCCGCGTCGCCGACGCCTCGCCCTGCACCGGCGTGTGGACGACGACTACCTCGATGTGCGCGCCACGGCGACGGCACGTCGTGAGGAAATCCGCCAACGCCGCTCCTTCGCGGCTCGTGACGATCGCGACGCGGCGGACGAATTCCGGCAGCGGCCGCTTGCGTTCGCGGGCGAACAGCCCTTCGCGCGACAGCTGCTGTTTGAGCTGCTCGAACCGCCGGTGCAGCTCGCCGCGGCCGACCGGAACGATGTCGTCGACGTCGATCTGATACTTGCTCTGCGGGATATAGGTCGTGACGCGACCGCGGATCTCGACTTGCAAGCCGTCGGGAAGAGGAAGCGTGACGTCGATCTGCGACAAGCGATCGCCGAGGCAGATGCATGCGATGCTCGCTTGCGCGTCCTTCAAAGTGAAGTATGCATGGCCGCTCGCCCGGTTGACGTTGCAACCCGAGATCTCACCCACGACTCGAACGCGCTGTGGAAACGCGCCTTGGAGCGCGCGTTTGATCTGCCGGCACAACTCGCCGACGCCGACCGGCGGCGCTTCGAACAACGATCGCATCGTCACGTATCGCGCGGAGGCGCTGTCACCGGCGTCACGGGCGGCGTCGCCGGCACATCAGCGGGCGTCGCGGAATCCAAAGGCGTCGGCGTCGGGGCCTCCGCCTGCGGCGGCAGCGTCACGTCCGGTGCCGGCGTCGACTGATCCACCGGGGCTAACTCGTGCCTGCCGACCGCGACGTGCGCCGTCTGCGAGCAATATTCAAGCGGGGCCGTGCCGTTGAGGAAGTATTCCGCGCGACCGCCTTGCCCCGGCCGCGCTCGGCGATTGTTGCCGCACACTCGCACCACCTGGACGTCGGGCGGCTGCGATTGGAAATCCTCGACCTTCTGATCCGCGAGCGCGGTGCGCATGAAGCGCGCCCAGATGCGCGCCGGCACGTTGCCGCCGTACGATTCGTACATCTTCGAGTAGTCGTCGTTGCCCACCCATACCGATGCCGCAAGCTGCGGCGTGAAGCCGACGAACCACGCGTCGCGAAAGTCGGACGTGGTGCCCGTCTTGCCCGCGGCAGGCCGGCCGATGATCGCGTTCGGATAGCCGGTCCCCTCTTGTATCACGCCCTCCATCATCGTCGTCATGATAAACGCGGCACCCGCCGACATCGCGACGTGACGTTCGGGGAAGCGCGCGTCGTAGACGATCGAGCCGTACTTGTCCTCGACGTAGCGGATGCCGGTCGGTTGCGTGTAGATGCCGCCGTCGGCGATCGTCGAGTATCCCGAGACCATTTCGAGCGGCGAAACGACCGCGGTTCCAAGCGCGAGTGAGAGATCGGGCTGCAGATCTTCGGTGATGCCCATCCTGCTCGCGTAGTCGATGACGTTGCCGATGCCGATATCGTGCGCCAGCTCGACGGCGACGATGTTTCGCGAGAGCTCGAAGGCTTTGCGCAGCGTGATCGGGCCGAGGTATCGATGATCGTCGTCGGACGGCGTGTAATCGCTGCCGTCGCCCGCCGGATACGTCACTTTGGAATCCGGATACACGGTCGAGACGGGCACGCCGCGGTCGACCGCTGCCGAGTAGACGAAGCCTTTGAACGACGATCCCGGTTGGCGCCGGGCTTGCCAGGCGCGATCGAATTGACTCTTGGCCGAGAAGCCGACGCCGCCGACCATCGCCATGATCTCGCCGGTGTGCGGGTCTTCGGCGACGAGCGCTCCTTGGTGCATGCCGTAGCCTTCGGACGCGCCTTCCTTAACGAGCGACGTCACCGCGTTCTGCGCGATCGTCTCGTACTTGGGATCGAGCGTCGTGTATACCGTCAGTCCGTCGTGGAACAGACGCTGCGGCCCGATGATGCTCTCGAGCTGCGCGATGACGTAGGTCGTGAAGTACGGATATTTGTAGGAAAGCACGCCGCCCGAGTTCGCACCGACGAGATGGGCCGGCGCGGCGGATGCGGCGTCCGCTTGGGCCTCGGTCACGAAGCCGTTGGCGACCATCCGGTCGAGCACGTGCTGCTGGCGGTCGCGGGCGAGCTTGAGGTTGGCGTACGGGTTATATAAGGAAGGCGCGGCGACGAGCCCGGCGAGCATCGACGCTTCGGAGAGGGTCAGATGGCTCACGTCCTTGCCGAAATACGCATGACTGGCGGCTTGGACGCCGTACGCGCCGGCACCGAAATAGACGAGATTGAGATATCGCTCGAGGATCTCGTCCTTCGTGTAGTAGCGCTCGATCTCGATCGCGAGCAGCGCCTCTTGGATCTTGCGGCCCATCGTCTGCTCGTCGGTGAGGAACATGTTGCGCGCGAGCTGCTGCGTGATCGTGCTCGCGCCTTGCTCGATCTGTTGGTGCTGCCAGTTGGCGAGCGCCGCGCGCGCGATGCCGCGGATGTCGACGCCCGAATGGCTGTAGAAGCGCTCGTCCTCGCTGGCGACGATCGCCTCGCGCATGACGGTGGGGATCTGCGTGATCGGCACGTAGACGCGGTTCTTGTCGTAGAGCCGCGCGAGCAGCGTTCCGTCGCGCGCGAGAATGCGCGTCGTCCCTGCGGGTTCGATATCGGATAGCCGCGAGATGTCCGGCAGGTTCTTGCCGTAGGCGGCGATGATGCCCAGGGCGGTGATGCCGGCGCCGACGGCGAGGACGAGCACGATCGCGACCACCCAGATCGCGACCCGGCCGATCCTGCGATAGATAAGCTTCATCTCGTGACCGATGGCCGCGTTTTCGCGAGCGCGTCAAGGATCGCGTTGACGAACGAAGCGCTCTTCTCAGTCGACAAGCGGCGAGCCAGTTCGATGGCATGGTTGATGACGTGTGTCGTCTCAGCCTCCGGCCGGTAACGGAGTTCCCACGCGGCGAGATAGAGTATCAAGCGGTCGACGCCCGCGAGCCGTTCGAGCGTCCAACGTTCGAGCAACGGCTCGAGCTGCGCTTCGAGCACCGCTTGGCGCTCGAGCGTGCCGCGCACGAGCATCTCGACGATCGTCCAGTCGGTATCGCGCGGTGCATCGGAACGCTTGTCGATCGCAGGATAGACGGGCTCGTACGGATCCTCGGCCGCCGCGTCGTCGCCGCGCGCGAAAACGCCGACGCCGTTGCGCGCCTGGGCGATGGCGTCATCGAGCGGGCGCCGCCCGATCTCGACGGCGTAGAGGATCTCGACTGCGACGCGGTGTTCGCGGCGTTCTAAGGCCATACGATCTCAGGCAGCGGGCGGCTGCAGCACTTCTTCGCGCAGCCACGTCACGTGCGTGTTCGCGCCGGCGAACGACGGCGACTCCAAGATGCGCTCGTGGATCGGCACCGTCGTCGTCACGCCCTTGATCTCCGTCTCGGACAGCGCGCGACGCATCCGAGCGATCGCGCTCGCGCGGTTGCGATCGTACGCGATGATCTTGGCGAGCAGCGAATCGTAGTACGGCGGGATTTCGGCGCCCGAGAAGATGTGCGTGTCGACGCGGATACCGGGTCCGCCAGGCAGCAACACCGAACCGAGCTTGCCCGCGGCAGGCGCGAACTTGTTGTCGGCGTCTTCCGCGTTGATGCGGCATTCGATCGCATGGCCGCGCGGCTTGATGTCCTCTTGCCGAACGGTGAGCCGTTCGCCGGCCGCGATGCGTATCTGCCAGCGTACGAGATCGATGCCGTAGACGACTTCGGTCACCGGATGCTCGACCTGGATGCGCGTGTTCATCTCCATGAAGTAGAAATTGCCGTCGTCGGTGACGAGAAATTCGAGCGTGCCGGCGTTCGCGTACTCCGCGGCGCGCGTCGCCCGCACGGCCGCCCAGCACAGCTTTTCGCGAACTTCGGTCGGCAGGCGAGGCGCGGGCGCCTCTTCGAGCAGTTTCTGGTGTCCGGGCTTTTGCACGGAGCAGTCGCGTTCGCCGACGTGGATCGTGTGGCCGAACTCATCCGCCAAGACTTGCACTTCGATATGGCGCGGATGGACGAGCAGCTTCTCGACGTAGACGCGGCCGTCGCCGAACGCCGCTTGCGCTTCGCCGCTCGCCGTCTCGAGCCCGGCGGAGAGATCCGCCTCGCGCCCGACGATGCGCATGCCCTTGCCGCCGCCGCCCGCGGTCGCCTTGATGAGCACGGGGTAGCCGACGGTGCGACAAAACGTCTTCGCGTCTTCGAGCGACTCGACGATGCCGGAGCCGGGGATCACCGGTACTCCCGCTTCTTCCATCCGCTTCTTCGCCGATGCTTTGTCGCCCATGAGCGCGATCGCCGCTGCCGGCGGCCCGATGAACTTGAAACCGTGCGACGCGCAGATCTCCGCAAAGGTCTCGCGCTCCGATAGGAACCCGTAACCCGGATGGATCGCATCGACGCCGGCGACTTCCGCCGCGCTGATGATGTTCGGTATGTTGAGGTACGAGCGCGCCGATTGCGGCGGCCCGACGCAATACGATTCGTCGGCCATGCGGACGTGAAGCGAATTGCGGTCGGCCTCGGAGAAGATCGCGACCGTCTTCACGCCGAGTTCTTTGCATGCGCGGACGATGCGGAGCGCGATCTCGCCGCGGTTGGCGATCAGTACTTTGTTGAACACGTCGTGTCTTTCAGATGCGCGGTGGCTCTATGTCGTCGTCAGGCCCGCTTTCGGTGCCTGCGGGTTCGTCCGGCAGCGCTTCGATCGGTCCGGTGTCGATGACGAACAGCGTTTCGCCGAAATCGACCGGTTGACCGTCCTCGGCGACTTGCGCCACGAGCCGGCCGTCGACGCCGGCTTTCACTGGCGTCCGCACCTTCAACGCCTCGATGTATCCGAGAATCTGATCCGGCGCCACTTTCGCGCCGAGCTCCAGGGCATCCGGCGCGCTGTGGAAGATACCGACGACGTCCGCAGCGACGGTCGTGTACGCGCGACCTGGCTCGGCATCCGGCAGGTAGTCGTGCGTGCGGGGCGAGCGGCGGGGTTCGGCGGTTTCGGCATCGAGCGATGATGCCCGCGAACCGGCCTTTTCAAGCGTGACGCTGCCTTCCGGCGTCGTCACGCGAAGCTGCATGAGCGGCGTTTGTGCGAACGCGTCGCAGAGCTCGGGCAAGCGGTCTTCGACGAACTGCAAGAGGTCGGCCGACGCCGAATCCATCCCGTCGTTAGAGTCGTGGGTCACGTGCGGCCGCTTCGCCGCAGATACCCTTGCGGCCTATCGCTTTGCGGCGTTCCAACGCTCCCGGATACGATCATCGCCCGTACGCTGCGACGCACGCGCACCGAGTGTTTCCAATCCTCGCGCATCCTGGCGACGCCGCGACGGAACTCATCATCGGGGATAAGGAAAAACGACGATAAGAATTTGCGTTCGATCCTATCGGCGAGACTCTGGGGATCGTCTTCGAGCTCCATGTGGATGTCGCGCTGTTCGACGTCCTCGAATCCCGCGCGTACCAGGTCGTTCGCGAGCTTCTGCGCGCTCGGAAATCTCGCCATATCGATCGCCGGCAACGAGGTGAAATAGCGCGCATAGATCACTTCGGCGAAATGGCGATGCGGGAACGTCGCGATCGAGAGGACGGCGCCGGGGTCGAGCGCGTGGAGGGCGCGACGAGCGAACGGCTCGACGTCAATATAGTGGATGCAATAGAACGCGGTGATCGCATCAAAGGGTCCGCGCGGCAGCGTCTGGTTCGCATCGCCTTGGAGGTATTCGATCGCCGGCACACGCGCGCGCGCGGCCTCGAGCATCGTTTGGCTTGGATCGTAACCGGTCACGCGGCAGCCGAGTTCATGAAGGCGCTCGGAGAATCGGCCCGTGCCGCAACCGACGTCGAGGACGCGAGCCCCGCGTGTGAGACGCGCCGATTCGACGACCGCGTCGAGCACAGCCTTATCGAATTTCGAAAACGGGCGCAGCTTGTCGTAGCCTTCGCCCGCGCCTCCGGGTGCGTCGTAGTCGACGCGTGGCGGCGGCACGAGCTTTGCAGTTCCGCGAAGTCTAGTCACGCCGCGACGCTCCTCGGCCGGCAAGGCGGCGAGTAGTGCTGCCGCGTTGCGGCCATCGGACGACGCGACAACGTCCGGCGCGATCTCCGCCAGCGGCTCGAGGGCGAATGCGCGCGACGCGAGACGCTCGTGCGGCACTATGAGATCCGGCTCGTCGATGCGCGCATCACCGAGCAAGAACAGATCGAGGTCGAGCGTTCTTGGTCCAAAGCGTTCACGGCGTTCGCGACCGAACTCCCTTTCGATCGCTTGGAGGCGTTCGACCAGTTCGCGAGCACCGAGTCCCGTGTCGAAGGCGGCGACGGCATTGATGTACGAGGGCTGCTCTTTTACGCCCCACGGCTCGGTGAGATAGAGATCGGAGTTGACGAAATCCGTTCCGAGCGCGCGCAGCCGCTCGAACGCTTCGCGCACGATGCCGGCCGAATCGCCGAGATTAGACCCGATGCCGACGAACGCCCTAGCCACGCGGGCGCGTGCGCGAGAGTTCGACTTCGGGCGTCGCTCCGTCGAGCAGACCGGACTTGCGCACGCGGACCGAGGCTCGCTCGACGCGCGGGTCGCGCATCAACTCGTTTAGGCACTCGTCCGCGAGCGCTTCGAGCAGCGAGAACGAGCGCTCCGTGACGACGCGCTCGCAAAGGCGATAGGCTTCGTGGTAATCGACCGCGTCTTCGAGGCGATCCGAGCGGGCGGCGCGCGAGCAATCGACGATGAGCTCGGCGTCGAGTTCGATCTCTTGCGGGTTCGCCCGCTCCGCTTCCGTCACGCCATGGCGGCCCCAAAAGCGCATGCGCCGGATGCGGATCGCGTCCGTCACGGCTTCTGTCCGGTCGAGGTTGAAAGATCCGGCGTTGCGGACCGCGGGTTACGCGCCGCACCGACGCGGCAGATCGCATCCGCGACGTCGATCGCCGGCACGAGCTTTTCGACATCGTGGATCCGCACGATGTCCGCGCCCGCCTCGATCGCGAGCGTTATCGATGCAGCGGTGCCGAACGCGCGCTCTTCTACCGGCAGCCCGGTGATCTTGCCGATGAACGACTTGCGCGACGTGCCGACGAGCAGCGGATACGGCAGCCGTTCGACGAACTCGCCAAGACGCCCGAGCACGAGGACGTTTTGGTCCGGCGTCTTGCCGAAACCGATTCCTGGATCGACGATGACGCGCGCGACGCCGGCCTGTCGCGCCTCCTCAGCCGAGCGTCCCAACGAGTCGATGATCTCGTCGACGCAATCGCCTTCGTAGTCGCTCGCGTTGCGGTTGTGCATGACGACGAGCGGCACGTCCGCGCGCGCCGCGACCTCGACGATGCCCGGAACGGCTCCCCAGACGCAATTGACGATGTCCGCGCCGGCCTCGAGCGCGGCCGATGCGACTGCGGGCTTGAACGTATCGATCGATATCGGCAGATCGACGGCCGCGCGAATGGCTCTCAGCGCCGGAAGTACACGCGCCGCTTCTTCGTCTTCTCGCACAGGCTCGTGACCGGGGCGCGTCGATTCCCCGCCGACGTCGATGATGTCGGCGCCGGCCGCGGCGAACGAACGAGCCCTTTGCACGGCGGCTTCGACGTCGCGGCTCAGACCGTCGCCCGAAAACGAATCTGGCGTTACGTTGATGATCCCCATGACGAACGTCCGCGTGCCCCAGCAGAACTCGCGGCCGCGGATGGTCATCGGGTCGAGTGCGAACGGCCGGATGCTACGCACGCGCGTGACTCCCGTCCGCGACGTTGCGGGCGAACCACTCGCGCAGCCGTGCGACGAGGAATGTCGAGCCGGTGACGACGACGAGTTCGTCGGCCGCCGCCATCCGCCGCGCTATGGTAAGCGCCTCGATCGGGTCGTCGATCGCGCGGGCGCTCACGCCCGCGGCCTCGGCGGTAAGGGCGAGCCGCTGCGGGAGCATCGCCGCGCGATGCGCGACGTCAAACGACGTGAAGATGAAATGCGCGGGCAGCGTCGACCATGTCTCGAGCATCTCGCGAGATGCCTTGCCCTCGGCGACCGCGACGACGAACGTGAAGCGCTTGTCCGGAAAGTGACGCAGCAGACCGCCGCGCAACGCTTCCGCTTTCTCGGCGTTGTGCGCGACGTCGAACAACAGCGAGGGCCGCGATGGATAAAACTCCATGCGTCCGGGCAGCGCGATCGACGACATCGCGTGTTCCACTTGCGTGGGACTCACCGGCAGCACGTCCCGGACCTGTTCGAGCGCGACGATCGCCGTCGCCGCATTGAGCACTTGGAATTCGCCGAGCAGCGGCATCGAAAACGAGTACGCCGCGCGCTCTGTGCGGATCTCTGCGTGCTGCTCGTACGCGCCGCGGGCTTCAGAGCTAATAGCTGCAGCCGACTGCACCCTCGTCAGCGGCGCACCGGCTCGCAACGCCGCCTCTTCGATGACGCGGAGCGCGCCAGGATGTTCTGCCGCGGTCACGACCGGTACGCCCTGCTTGATGATGCCCGACTTGTCGGCGGCTATCTCCTCGACCGTGCCCCCGAGCACGTCAGCGTGATCCGTTCCGACGTTCGTCAGCACGCTGACGATCGGCAACAAGACGTTCGTGCCGTCGAGCTTGCCGCCGATCCCGACTTCCACGACCGCGCAGTCGACGCGCTCTTGCGCAAAAAGCTTAAACGCGAGCGCCACGAGCAATTCGAAGTACGACGGAGCACCGTGCGGGCCGCGCTCCATCTCGCCGACCGCGGGCATCATCTCCTCGATGATCGCGGCGAAACGTTCCTCGCTCACCGGTGCACCGTCGATGACCGCGCGTTCCGTCACCGACCGGAGGTGCGGCTTCGTATGCAGGCCGATTTTGAATCCGGCCGATCGGAGCATCGCGGCGGCCATCGTCGCGGTCGAGCCTTTGCCCGATGTGCCGCCGACGTGGATCGACTTGAATTCGCGCTCCGGATTTCCGATGAGGTCGAGCAGGTCGCGCATGCGATCGAGCCGTCCGGGATGCCGCCGCGACACCGACTCGTTCGTCGTCGTCTGGAGGAACTTGACCGCGCTCGCGAAGTCCATCGATCAGGGCTCCGCCGCATGTTCGCCGACGCTTCCGGCGAGAAGCTCGATGGCGTGCGGCAGCACGCCGGCGATGACGCCGAGCGTCTCGCGCACGCCGCGCGGGCTGCCGGGAAGGTTGACGATGAGCGTCTTACCGCGCACCGCGGCGACCGCGCGCGACAACATCGCGGTGGGGACTGCCCCGACGCTCGCGGCGCGCATCGCTTCCCCTAAGCCCGGCACCTCGTAATCCATGATCGCCAGCGTCGCCTGGGGTGTTAGGTCGCGCGCGCTCAAACCGGTCCCGCCGGAAGTGAGAACGCAATCGACGTCACCGGAATCGCACCACGTCCGCAAGCGCTTTTCGATGAGCGGCCGGTCATCTGCGACGATCTCGCGTGCGACGACACGCGACCCTTTCGGCAGACCCGCTTCCATGACGGGAAGACACCCGTCGTCACGCACGCCGGCTGCGGCCTTGTCGGAAAGGACGAGGAGCGCGAAACGCATCAGGCCTTGTACGTGCCGCTTCGCCCGCCCGATTTCGCGAGCAGCTTGACCGACTCGATGACGATGCCGCGATCGAGCGCCTTGCACATATCGTAGATGGTGAGCGCGGCGACGCACGCGCCGGTCATCGCTTCCATCTCGACGCCCGTCGGACCGGTGCAGCGAGCGCTGCACGTGACCGAGGCGGTGTTGCGCCCGCGCAGCGAGATGTCGACGTCGACGTGCGTCAAAGCGAGGGGATGGCACAGCGGGATGAGGCTCGACGTCTTCTTGGCGGCCATGATGCCGGCGATGCGCGCGGTCGCAAGCGCGTCGCCCTTCTTGAGATCGCCGGACTTGAGCGCTCGGTGCGCTGCCGCGTTCATCCGGATGATCGCTTGCGCCGACGCTTCGCGCAACGTCGCGCGCTTAGCGCCCACGTCGACCATGGTCACCGAGCCGTCCGGACGCACGTGCGATAACTTCGCCTTCACGGCGAAATAGTTACCGCACGACGAACCGTTGCCCTATCGACGCGTATCCGCCGGCGATCAGCCGCCGTGGACCCGGCCGAGCAGTATCCCGAGCGTCACGAGACCGAACGCCCAGCAGTAGTATGCGAACGGCGTCAGCCGGTGATCGTTGACGTAGCGCATGAAGAACCGGATCGCGAACATGCCGGTGACGAACGCGACGATGAAGCCGGTGACGATCACGAGGCTCGGTTCCGGCGCCGCGCACAGATTAGCGACGCCGTGCAGCTCCGTCGTCACCGTCGGATCGCACGGTTCCGGCTTGAGGATGCGCAGCATTTCGAACGCGCTCGCGCCCAAGATCGCGGGGCCTGCCAGCAAGAACGAGAAGCGCGCCGCTTCCTCGCGCGTCAGCCCGGCCCACATGCCGGCGACGATCGAGAAGCCGCTGCGCGATCCGCCGGGGAACAACCCGCCGATCTGGCTGAGTCCGACGAGAATCGCCTTCACCCATGAGAGGCCGGCGGCGCCGGGATGATCGTCGGCGCGCCGCACTTCGGGGAAGTACATGCGCGACGATTTCGGATTGAGCTCCTCGTGTTCGACTTCCTCGACCTGCTCGACGGGCCGCCGCTGCATACGCTCGATGAGGAAGAGCGCGAGGCCGGTCACGAGCAAGAAGCACGCCGCGAAGATCGGCAGACTGAAGAGCTGGTCGAAGAACGGTTCGCCGGCTTTGCCGATGAGGAAGAGCGGTATCGTGCCGGCGATGACGAGCAGCGAGAGCCGCTGGTCGGACTTCGTGAACTTGTCGCGGAAGCCGGTGAAGAACCCGACGACGAGCGCCCAGTAGTCTTTCGCGAAGAAGAGAAGCACAGCTAGGAACGTGCCGAGGTGGAGCATGACGACGAAGGGCAGGCTCGGCGGTTTCCAGCCCAAGAGCGCGGAGATGATGAGCGTGTGGCCGGCGCTGCTCACGGGGAACAGCTCAGCCACACCCTGGATGATGCCTAAGATGATCGCATGGACGTACGCGTTATCCAATCGTGCACCCCTGTCACTACGCGAGAAACGCGGACCGACATGCGCCCGCGCCTTCTACCGATAGTGTGTTTCGAGAGCCCCTTCCTAAGCAGGGTACGCACTTTCCTGTGCATTTACGGGGCATCGCGCGAGGGCGACTGCAAAAACGACGTTTTTCCTAGCGGTCGACGTTCCCGGCGGCCTAAGGCGCTATAGGGCGTAAGTCGGCACGACGGTTCATTTCTCGGTAAGACACCAGCGATCTAACGCGTCACGAATCCGACGTCATCGTCGCCCGCTTGTCGTCCGGCGTCGAGTATCTTCACGATCGCGTCGTATTTCGCGTCGGCATCGGCGACGATCGCGATGTGCGTCGAAAGATGCACGCGCTCGTGCGCGGCGACGGCGTTCGCGATGGCTGCGTAAAGACCGCTGTCCGTCGTGGCGACGCCGTCGACGTAGATCGCGCCCGCGCGCGTCACCATGACGTCGATGACGCGCGTCGGATCGATTATCGGCGTAATGGGATTAACAGTACCGGTTAGCTCTTTTTGGAATCCCGGAGGTACTGCGATCGACGTCAGGATCATGAAGACGATAAGCAGCACGAGGAGCACGTCGGTGAACGGCGTGATATTGATCTCCGCCATCACATCGCCATCTTGCCGCGCGACTGCCGACGTCATCTTGCGTGTGAGTCGCGATCGGAGCGGCAAAGGTTCACGGGTTTGAACAAGGGAGCGGTCGACGTTTACGTCGACCGCCGCGGTCGTCCCAAAGAGCCGAGCTTCGCTCGGCCTACTACATTACGAAAGAAAAATCACAAAGAAAAACCGCGGCGGTCGAGATAAATCTCGACCGCTCCCTGATCCTTTTCGCGGTTTGTGTTGTAGGGCGACCTTATTGGTCGAGGCGGAAGTTGTAGACGATCAGGTAGTCGAGCTGGACCGCAACGCCGTTGTACGTTGGCGGCTTGAACGTCGATGCTCTCGCGGCTTTCAGCGCCGCTTGATCGAGAAGCGGATTTCCCGACGATTCCTGGATGACCGCGGCGAGCACCGACCCCGTCGGACCGACGGTGATGCGGACGGTGACATCGCCTTGGATGCTCTCTTCCTTGGCCATGTCGGGATACTCGGGCGCCACCTTGTTGATGAAGACGGCGTCGGTCGCCTCGACCGGGCCTGACGGCGTCGGCGGTGCTGTCGCCGGCGGCGCCGTGCTGGCGGCCGTCGCCATTGCGGTCGGGACGCCGTTCGGATTCCCGACCGGCGGCGGCGTATACGCCTGCTCGGCAGGTCCACCACTATTCGAGCTGCTGTGGCTCTGCACGACGTGCAGCTTGAGATTGACCGGCGGAGGCGTGTTCTTCGGCGGCGGGGGCGGCGTCGGCGTCGGCGTCGGATGCGGCGTCGGCGTCGGCTTGGGCGGCGGCTTGATCAGCGTTTGGACGGTCACTTTTTGCGGCGGCGGCGTCGCCTCTTGTTTGAAATGAGGAACGACGCTCTCACCCAACGATCCTATCGCGAAGTGGATGATGCCGGACGCGATGATGAACGCGATCGACAGACCCGTGATGTAGTACTTCTCGCGCTTCGTGAAAAGCGGAGGCAGCGATTGGCGCTGGCCCGGACCGCCCGGAGGTCCGGGGGAGCTCGGCGAGCCGCTTGTGGGTGGTGTCGTCGACACTCGATGGATCCTTTCGGCCTAGCCGTTCGATGTCGCTGGCGTGCCCTGGATGTGGTTAGCCAGACCGAATTCAGTGAAGCCCGCCGTCTTCGCCGCGTCCATGACGGTGAGCACCGTGCCGTACTTCGACGTCGGCGCCGCCTTGATGATGATGTCGGTCTGGCTGCCGTTCAACTGGTCGAAGTACGCTTTGAAGCGGTCGTAGATCTGTGCCTTCGGGATCGTCTCGGCGCCGATCTGCACCTGGTCCTTCGGGTCGATGATGACGACGATCGGCGACGGCGACACCTTGAGGCGGTTCTTCGCCTCCGGCACCGGCGGCGGCTTGAGCAGCGAGGTGAGGATCATGAAGATGATGAGCAGGACGAGGAGCACGTCCGTGAACGGCGTGATGTTGATCGTCGACATCACGTCTTCTTCGGGGCCCGATCCGACAAGTGCCATTGCTCGCTAGTCCTTACTGCGTGACGAATCCGACGTCGTCGTCGCCGGCCGCGCGCGCCGCGTCGAGTATCTTGATGATCGTGTCGTACTTCGCGTCCGAATCGGCGATGAGCGAGATGTGCGTCGTATAGCCTTGCGCGACGTGCGCCTTGTGATAGGTGACCGCCGAATTGATCGCGTCGTAGATGCCGTTCACCGTCGTCGGATGTCCATCGACGAAGATGCGGTTCGCCGCCGTCACGATCACCTGGATCTGGAAGTGCAACTGGTTCTGCGTGACGTTATGCGGCGTATTGTTGCTCTTCGGCAGTTCCTTTTGGAAGCCGGGCGGTGCGGCGAGCGCGGCGAGGATCATGAAGATGATGAGCAAGACGAGCAGCACGTCGGTGAAGGGCGTGATGTTGATCTCCGCCATCACGTCGCTGTCTTGCCTTGCCGATGTCATGCCCATGGTCTATCGCCTTCTCTGCCGTGAGTCGCCAAAGGACGCCAGATGGTTCATTGCCGGGCGATCCTCGAAGAGCGGCCTAGCTCGCGGGGCCGGACGGTTTCGGCGCCGGCTGGGCCGACGGAGCCGCCGTGCGCTGCATACCCTTCGGTGTGTACAGCTCGGTCGGGATCGGGGCGCCGGTGTTGTGGAAGTGGAGCATCTCGGCGAGCTTGTTCGCGGCGACGATCATCTCTTGGTTGTACGCCTTGATCCGCGATTTGAAGTAGTTGAAGAACACGACCGCGAGGACGGCGACGAGCAGGCCGGCGGCGGTCGTCACGAGGGCCTCAGAGACACCTGCCGCGACGACGGCCGGCGTCGAATTGCCTTTGAGCGCGATGTCGTTGAACGCCCGGATGATGCCGAGGACGGTTCCGAAAAGTCCGACGAACGGCGCGATGACGGCGACCGTACCGATGATCGAGAGGTTCGCTTCGAGCGTGTTCAACTGCTCGAGCAACGCGATCGAGAGCGCATCCGAGATGTCGGCGCGGCTCTTCTCGTGCCGGTACAGACCGAATTGGAGGATCTTCGGCAACATGCCGCGGTTGCGATCGCAAACGGCTATCGCGCCCTTCATGTCGTCCTTGCTCACGCGGTCGCCGATGTCGCGCAGCAGCTGCGCGGGATCGCTGTGTTGGCGCATGAAGAAGAATATGCGCTCGAACACGATGCCGAGTGAGACGATCGACAGAACGAGCAGGATATACATCGCGAAGCCGCCGCGGTTGAGAAAGTCGACAAAATCTTGTAACGGATTCATCTTACGTTGTTACCCCTTCGGTCGACAGCAGACGACCGCGTTTCGCGAGAACCACGGGTTTTAGAGTAAAAAACACAGACGGCGGGCCGACGCCCGTCCGTATGTTCGCACCAAAGTACGACGGCGTCCTATGGAATCCTACCACGCTCAGCGCAGACCAAACGCATGCTACGACGCTCGAACGCGTGTGTGGACGGAGAGTCGGAGCTGCGTGTGCGGGCTCCGACTCGCCTAACGATTCGCGCTTAGGATTGATGGCCGGGCTGATTTGTCTGTTCGTCTCTACCATTGTTGTAACCGGTGAGATCCTGACCGTTCAGCTGCTTGTAGGCGGCGTTGACCTGCTCCATGCCCTGCGAATTGTTTTGTGACTTGAAGATGTCATACGCTTTCTTCAGCGCGGCATCGGCCTGGGTCTTGTCGCCCTTGATCACCTGAGCATCCGCGACGCCAAGCGCGTACCAAGCGTGCGGGTTGTTCGGATCGGCCTTCGTGGCCTCGTCCGCGTACTTCTGCGCTTCGGAGGCGAGATTCGCATGGCTCGTGCTTTGCGCGTTGAGGTAGTCGATGGCGATGCTCGCTTCGTAGGCGGCCGCCTGGACGGGCGTCGCCTTCGCTGTGAGCTGCGCCATGCCGTTCGACACGGTCTGCGTATCGCCAGCGGCTGCGCTCAGCTGAAGCATGCCGAATTGAGCGTCGAGGTTTGACGGATCGATCGAGAGCGCTTTCTTGTACGCATCGTGCGCCGCCGCCGTGTTGTTGTTCGCCATGTACATCTCGCCGATCTGCGTCGGCCAAGCGGCATTTGTCGGGTCGAGCAGCTCGAGCTGGTTGAGCGGCGTGATCGCTGCGGCGAAGTTGCCCGAGCGGGCGTAGTAGCTGAAGAGATATTCGTACGCGAACAGGCCGTGCGAGTTCGCTTGTTCGGCGCGGTTGATGTCGGCCATGCCGTTCGTCCGGTCGCCCTGCGACAGCTCGGCGTTGGCCTCGTCAGCGAGGATCCGCGACGTCACCATCGAGCTCGATTTGTTGTCGAGCGACTCCGCCTTCTTCAACGTCGTGACCGCGTTGGCGAAGTCGCCGAGCGACGTCTGCGCCTCGCCGAGGAGGATGAAGTATTCAGACGACTTCGGGTCGAGGTTCGTCGCCTTTTGCGCGTACTGCTGTGCCAGCGCGCTCTGGCCGTTGTTCTGCAGCAAGAAGCCGTAGTTGAAGTACGACCCGGCAGCGATGTTCTGGAGCTCGACGTGCGGGTCGAGTTTGAGCGCTTGATCGAACGCATCCGACGCGCTCTTGTACTTGTCGAGCGCCGTCGCCTGATTCGACCCGGCGTCTTGATAGAACGCAAGTCCTTGATTGGCCCAAAGCTTCGCGTTCGTCGGCATGAGCTGCGTGCCGGCCTCGTATGTCTGCTCCGCTGCCGAGTAGTTCTTCGCGAGCAGATATTGATTGCCGATCGCTAGTCGGGTCGCCACGTCTCTCGGGTTCGCGGCGAGCTTCTTTGCGAGCGTCGACGATGCGCCTTCGTCCTGGGCGACGCCGGTGAGCGTGAAGCGATACGTCACGTCGTAGAAGCCGACGGTCGGTGTCGTACCGCGCGTCGCGGGATTGTACGTCGACGCTTTTGCGGCCGTCACGACGGCGTCGTCGAGATCCTTATGACCGGACGACTTGAAGACGATGAACTGCTTCGGCTTGCCGTCGGCTCCGACGAGGACCTTGAGCACGACGGATCCGATCTCGTGCTTCGCTCGTGCGGTATCCGGATAGACGGGTTGAACGCGAGTCTTGAAGGTCGGAGGCGTGTAATAGGTGACGTCCGCTCGTGCGGCGGGCGAGTAGGCGGCTAAGCAAGCCGCGGCCACGGCGACGGCGGCGATCCGCCTTGCGATGTTGCTCATTGGACTCCTTGCGGGTTTTTGATTCTGGCCGATATGAACGGCGCGTTGAATTTAACGTAAAAAGTGGGTCGATGATTCTGCGACTAGTCGGCCACAACCCGCCTGCGGGCCGAGCCGGCTTTGGAGAATAGTCGTTCCATCGCCCGTACGTCGGCCTGCCGAGCGGCGCTGGTGACACGCGCTGTCACGCGCTCGAGCGCCCGCAGGCAGCGGACGATTTCGCCCCGGTTCGCATCGATGGCGGGGCGCCAGATGTCGTAGGGCGACAGCGCGAGGCGTGTCGTGTCTGCGAACCCGGGGCCGGCGAGCAGCGCCGCCTTTCTCCCGCCGATTTCGGTGGCGGCCAAGACGAGCGCGATCGACGCGAGTTGGGGCAGTGCGCTCATCGCGGCGACGGCGCGGTCGTGCGCCGATGCGCTCATCCTTAATCCGGTGCCGCCCACTCGTTCGACGAGCGCCGACGCGCGCTTGAGGGCATCGCGAGAACGGACGTGCGGCGGCACGACGAGTGCGAACGGCCGGCCGGTGAAAAGGGTCGCGTCGGCATTGCGCGCTCCGCCTTTTTCTCGACCCGCCATCGGGTGCATGGAGACGTAGGCGACGTCCGGCCGCCGACGCAGAGGGAGCCGGACGGCGCGAAGCATCGGGCCTTTCACCGGAGTGACATCGAGGATGAGCGCGCCCTTAGCGGCGGCGCGGATGACATGCGGCGCTAGATCGAGGGCCGCGTCGAGCGGGGTGCCAATGACGACGACGTCCGCCTCGCGCACCGCTTCTTCCATAGAAGCGGCGATTTCGGTGATGCCGCGACGCTTCAGGGCTGATCGCGCATTTGAGGGACGCATGTCCCAACCGACGATGCGAGGCCGCGGCGGTCGAGATGAATCTCGACCGCTCCCAGATCTTAGAGCGAGACCGAGCGAGGCTCCGATGAGACCCGTGCCAAGGATGGCGACGGTCGATCTCACACCGGCGCCGTCACGTCCGACGCCACCGGCCGTCCGACCGCGCGCGCGACCGGGCGCAGCCCATCCATCATGGCCGCGAAATTATCGAAGGTCAGCGACTCGAAGCCGTCCTTGAGCGCCTCTGACGGATTCGGATGGACCTCGATCATGAGTCCGTCGGCACCGGCAGCGATGCCCGCGCGCGCCATCGGCGTCACGAGATCCCACTTGCCGGTGCCGTGACTCGGATCGACGATGACGGGCAAGTGCGTCAGCTGCTTGACGAGCGGCACGGCGTTGAGATCGAGCGTGTTGCGCGTCGCCGGTTCGAAGGTGCGAATACCGCGTTCGCACAGGATGACGTCATGGTTGCCGCCCGCGTAGAGGTACTCGGCGGCGAGTAGCCACTCTTCGATCGTCGCGGAAAGCCCGCGCTTGAGCATCACCGGTTTGCGCGACTTGCCGCATTCCTTGAGCAGATTGAAGTTCTGCATGTTGCGCGCACCGATCTGGAGGATGTCGGCGTATTCTTCCACGATCGGAACGTCGCGCGGGTCGAGCACTTCGGTGATGACCGGCAGTCCGGTTTGCGCTCGCGCTTCGGCTAGGATCTCGAGTCCGTCTTTGCCCATGCCTTGGAACGAGTACGGCGACGTACTCGGCTTGTATGCGCCGCCGCGGAGCAGCGTCGCGCCGCAACTTTTCACCCAATGCGCGGTGTCGACGAGCATGTCGCGGCCTTCGACCGTGCACGGTCCAGCCATGACGTGCACCGCGTTCGCGCCGATCTCCGTGCCGTTGGACAATCGAACGACGGTGCCGCCTTGCATACCTTCGCGGCTGACGAGCTTGTACGGCTTGCTGATCGGCATGACGCGCTCGACGAAAGGCAGTCCGCCCAGCTGCGCCGCCAGCGTCTCTTTGTTCTCGCGAACGCCGAGCACGCCGATGATGAGTTTTTCGGCACCTTGCGAGACGTTCACGCCGAAACCCATCGCGGTGATCTTGTCGACGACCGCCTTCGTCTGTTCCGGCGTCGCACCGGACCGCATCACGACGATCATCGAACTGTCGTGCTCCCCTCTCGTTGTTGTGCGCCCTCGAGGTCGGGTCGGAGCGACCTCGCGCCGTCGAGGTAGACGTGCCGGATCGCGGCTTGCGCGACGTCGACGTTGACGAGCATCATGACGCGCACGCACTTGTCGAGCCGGCCGGGCACCGACATCTCGTGACCGCAAAGCAGCGGAACGTCGTGCCAACCGAGCTCGCGCGCGGCCGCTGCGGGGAACTCCGCTGTCAGGTCGGGCGTAGTCGTGAAGAAGATCGCGCCGATGTCTTCCACCCTCACCGCGTTACGTTCGATGATCTCGCGGAGAAGACGGCTCGTCGCCGCGACAATCGCCTCTCGCTCGTTCCCGGACGCCGTGATCGCGCCGCGGATACCTCGTGCTGCCATGTGGGCGCTTTCATTCTGTGGGCTGAACGGCCGCCCTTTTTCGACGCTTCAGTCTCGTTTCAGGCGGCGCCGATAGCGTTCGAAGGCGTTCGAGCGCGACGTTTTCGGTTTTGGTCGGCATACGAGTCGCGCCCGGTTTCAGACCACCAAGCAACACAGGGCCGAATCGGATCCGCTCGAGATCGATGACGCGTAGGCCGCGGTTCGCGCACATGCGACGCACTTGTCGATTTCGACCTTCGCGGAGCGTCATCGAAAAGGAATGCGTGCCGTCGGCGTTCGCGCGGATATCGCGCGCGCCGAGCGCTGATTTCGACTGCCCGGTCAACGTGCCGCTCGCGCGCACACGATAGACCTTTTCGACGCCGAACGACGGATGCGTAAGAACCCGCGCGAGTTCACCGTCCGTCGTGCAGAGAAGGACGCCGGTCGAATCGGCATCGAGGCGGCCGACTGGGAAATAGCGCGGTGATCCAGGGAGAAGCTGCGCGATGCTAGCGCGCCCGCGTTCGTCGTGCATCGTCGTGACGACGCCGCGCGGCTTGTTCAAAACGAGCGTGTCGAGCCGCGCCGCCTGTCGCGCGATGTTGCGACCGTTGACCGTCACGCGTTGCGTGGTCGGGTCGATCGTCTCGCCTAGACGCGCGACGCGCCCATCGACCGCGACAACGCCGCTTTCGATGAGCGCATCTGCCTTGCGCCTTGCGCATATGCCGCGCTCGGCGAGGTACTTGTTGAGCCGCGTCACGGCGCTATCAGACCGCTCGCCGAGCTTCGCTCGGCATACCACACCAGACTAGCGGTCGCCGTCGCCTGACATCGACATCGCTTCTTTGGTGACCGACTTGAGGAACGCTTCGTTCGAGTCGGTGCGCCGGAAGCGCTCGAGGATGAGTTCGGTCATCTCCTGCGTGCCGAGCACCGCGGTGGCGCGGCGCAGCATGACGACCTTGCGGAGCTCGATCTCGCTGAGCAGGAGCTCCTCGTGACGCGTGCCCGACTTCTTGATATCGACGGCCGGGAAGATCCGGCTGTCGGCGAGCTTGCGCACGAGATTGATCTCCATGTTGCCCGTGCCTTTGAACTCTTCGAAGATGACGTCGTCCATCTTCGAGCCCGTCTCGATGAGCGCGGTCGCGACGATCGTCAGGCTTCCGCCTTCCTCTATATTGCGGGCCGCTCCGAAGAAGCGCTTCGGGCGATGGAGGGCGCTCGTGTCGAGGCCGCCGGAGAGGGTCCGCCCGGTCGCCGGCATCACCTGGTTCCAGGCACGCGCGAGACGGGTGATCGAGTCGAGCAGGATCACGACGTCGTGACCGAGCTCGACGAGCCGCTTGCAGCGTTCGAGGGTCAGCTCGGCGACGGCGGTGTGGTTGTCAGGATGTTCGTCGAAGGTCGAAGAGACGACCTCGCCTTCGATCGACCGGCGCATGTCGGTGACTTCTTCGGGCCGCTCGTCGACGAGCAGCGCGAACAGGTCGACCTCCGGGTGGTTGGCCGCGATCGCATTCGCGATCTTCTTGAGCAGCGTCGTCTTGCCGGCTTTCGGCGGCGACACGATGAGCGCGCGCTGTCCCTTGCCGATCGGGCAGAAAAGGTCGAAGACGCGCCCGCTCATCTCGAGCGGCGACGTCTCCATCTTCAGCCTGACGTCGGGATAGACGGGAACGAGCTTGTCGAAAACCGCGCGACCGCGGAGCGATTCCGGGTCTTGACCGTTGACCGCCTCGACTTTGAGGATGCCGTGGTACTTCTCGTTGTCCTTCGGATCGCGGATCTGTCCGGCGATGAGGTCGCCCGTGCGAAGCTCGAATCGGCGGATCTGGGATTGCGAGATGTAGACATCGCCCGGACCAGGGCGCATGTTCTCACGCCGCAAGAAGCCGTAGCCTTCGGGTAAAATCTCGAGGACGCCGGTGGCGAAATGGAGTCCGGCCGCTTTTGCCTGCGCCTCGAGGATCGGGAACACGATGTCGCGCTTCTTGATTCGCTGGAGGTTCGGGATTTCGAGGCTCTTCGCGAGCTCGATGAGCTCGGTGCGGGTCTTGTCCTCGAGCTCCTTGACGGAGAGCAAGTTCATGACGGTGCCGTCTTTGCCGACGTACGTCTTCGGCGAATTGTCGTAACGCTCGACCGGCTGCTGCTGTTGCTGCCGCGGCACGAACACTCTGCCCGGCTGCCGGTTGCCGCGATCGAAACGCCCGCGGTCTCGGTCGCCGCGATCTTGGCGGTCGTAGCGCCCCCGGTCTTGGCGATCCCGGTTATCGCGGCCGTCGCGGTCCGGACGTTCGACGCGGTCGTGCCGCTCGTAGCGTTCCGGCCTCTCGACGCGCTCGGGGCGCTCGCGCTCGATGCGATCGGGCCGCTCGCGCTCTACCCGCTCGACGCGATCTTGGCGGTCTCCGCGATCTTGGCGCTCCTGGCGGTCGTAGACGCGCTCCACGCGCTCTCGGGGTTCGCGGGGTTCGCCGCGATCTCGCTGATCGTAGGCACCTTCGGCCTCCGCGTCACGCGGCTCTCGATCGTCGAACGCCGACGTCGTTTCTGCGCGCCCATCGCTCTCCGGCGCCTCGTCGGTATCATCCGAGACGGGGCGGATGCGCGCGCGGCTGACCGGCCGTCCAGGTCGAGCGGGGCGCTCTGGCCGGGGCGAATTTTCGAAATCGTTGTCTTCTTGCACTGTGACCTGCTTTGAGTCTATGGAAGGTGAGGCGAATGAGGGTGGGGCGTGTTGAGGATGAAGCGGCTCGCCCGGATCGGGCCTACGCTCGAGGCTTTAGGACGCATGACGAATGACAAGACGAACCTTGGCGACGCTCGTGCCGATGGTGATCACGTTAGGATGTTGTGATTGAAGCGGATGAACCGGTGCCGTGTGCTTGCGACCGGTCTCGCTTTCGTCACTATAGCATATGGCGCGAGCGTCCGTCAACGTTGACGCGCGACACATCGCTCGCCGGCCGCCCTCGGCGATGGGCCGAAATCGCCTTGCTGTCGGCATCGAAAAAGCGCAACGGCCACTCGCGGGCGACGGTAAGCCCTATTCGGTGGCCCTCGAAGAGCCGCTTCGGCTCGGTGCCCTTCGCGATGCGCAACTCGCCGACCGCGAGATCGACGCCGTCGAGCGAGCGATCGATCGCGAGCGCGCGGCACAAGTTCCCTGGTCCGCTCGCCAATCTGACGTCGTCGACGCCCGGCCTTCGGGCGCGCATCGTTTCGATTCCACTGACGGGCTCGGCGGCACGGATCAGCACGGCTGCGCCGATCCCGGGGCGCTCGGTTGTGACGTTCAGACAGAAATGATTTCCATAGATGAAGTAGACGTACGATGTGCCGGGGCGCCCGAACGCGCTCGCGTTGCGTTTCGTCGGACCGCGATACGCGTGACACGATGGATCGACGAGCGGCAAGTAAGCTTCCGTCTCGACGATTCTTACTGCGATCTTGCCCGAGCGCTCATCGCCGTCGAGCGGCTCGCGGATCAGCAGCGCTCCGACGAGCCGGCGGGCGACGGAAATCGTCGGCCCGTAGAAATCGAATGGGACCTCGCGCGCTGGGTCTTGACGGCCGTCGTGTTTTGCGTGATGATTGCGCAACACAGGGACCGGCTTCGCTCCGCTAGGTGAAGTGGTTCGCACGTTCGCTTTTCGGCAGCGCGTTCATCATGTCGGCCGGCCCTTGCTTTGAAGAGGGGCACCATCATGCTGACGACGGCGTTTCGCCCGCACCGCGCGTATTCGCTCCTCGAGGTCTTGCTGACGGTCTCACTCCTCGGCATGCTGCTCTTCGCGATCGCATATGCGGTGACGCATGCGCTTGCGACCACCGCGCTCGATGTCGGCCGCAACGGCATCGCGAGATCGGCCGACGAGCTCGCCGGCCGGCTGTCATCCGAGGCGCGCAGTTCCACCGCTGTGTTCGTCCCCTCGAGCGATGTGTACGGTCGGCCGAACGACGATCCGAACGGCGGCCATGAGGTCGACTTCTTTCGGAAGGCGTCGGACGGCACCGCGACCTTTGTTGCCTATAGATACGACCAAGCCTCAGGCGAAGTCGACAGATTTGAGTACAATCCGATAACGGGCGGCCCACCGAATATTCTGAACCAGGACGTGGTCGCGACAGAGGTTTCCGCATTCGCGGCGACGTTTCATGAGGCATCTTCGGTGCCGGGAATCGTCGGCGGTGCCAACGCGAAGCCCGTGCACATCTATTATGGATCAGCTTCTTGGTCAGGTGGAAATGGTATCGTAACGGTAAGCGTAACCGCTGGTGCGAGCGGCGGGCTACAGCAGCATCTCGATGTCCATCTTGCGTCGCGCGCGGCACCGACGGACGTGTTGGTTCTCGTCGCTCCCGGATCGCCGCCGCCGTCACCCTCACCGAGTTCTAGTCCAATTTTAGTCGGTTTTAGCTTACACTCCGCACATCCGCATGGACCAAACCACCAAGGAGGTGGCGGTGATGGCGATCCCGGCGGCGGCCTATGGGGTCCAGGAATACCCGGAACGGCATGGTTTACCGGAAACGGTGTCGGCGCGTCGGAGGATTGGCAGTCGTTGTATAGCCAGTTCAACATTGTCCAAGACGGAACGTATAATTTCAAAGACTCGAATGGCAATGCCGAGTCAGTGACAATATCATGTGACGGCTCGTGTCCGCCATTCATACCAAATCCGATCGCGACTGATGGTCCGACGGTCATTTTTCATACTGCCAACTAATGGGAGGATAAGCCGGAACCCATTCGAACCGCCCCATAACCAGCTTCCGACATGCGGGTTACGCCGCGCGCCTTGGACGGTCCCAAAGGACCGCAGCGTGGCGCGACTCGGGTGGCTGGTGTTCTTGCCATTGAGGGAGGAAATCTCGAATGCCCAAGTTGATGCGGGCTTTGATGGCGGTTGCAGCGGGTGCGCTGCTGGTCTTCGCAGGTCAGGAAACACGGGCTCTGGCTGCTGCGACCACCGGCGCGATCGCGGGCACCGTCACCGATGCCTCAGGACATCCGCTTGCAAACGTAGCGGTCTCCGCCGTCTCGCCATCGATGACGGAGAAGACGACAACGGGTTCCAACGGATTCTACGCGCTCCAGGGCTTATCGCCGGACACGTACACGGTTACGTTCACGCTCGAAGGTTACCAACCGCAACAAGTGCTGGGGCTGACGATCGTGCAGGGCGAGTCGTACACGCAAAGCGTCAAGATGCAGAACGAGGCGAAGGTGATCGGCACCGTCGCAGTTCGCAGCGCGACGTCGCTCGTGCAACCGAAGGCACCGGCCGACACCTATACGGTCAATCCACAACAGATCCAGAACATCACAGGCACGCCGCAGAATATCTCCGAGACGGCGCTGCTCGATTCTCTGCCTGGTATCACAACCGATAATGCCGGTTACCCGGTCATTCGCGGCGGTGCCGAGAACGAAGAGGGTTACGAACTTCAAGGCGTCGATGCAACCGACCCGATCACGGGCCAGTTCATCAACAGTCTCAGCCTCGCCGGCGAGTCGTCGGTCGTTCTTTCGACCGGTGGTTACGACGTCAGCGCGGGCAACACGAACGCCGGCGTCGTCAACGAAGTCATCAAGCGCGGCACATACCCTGGTGAGGGTGAGATGACCGCGACGGTGAACGCGCCGAACTTCGACCACCGCTTCGCGTTCGATTACGGCAATGCGACGGCGGACAACCGCTTCAGCTACTTCTTCGGGTTCAACGGCCTTCGCCAGTTCCGCGTCTACGGAGACACGAAGACGTTCCTGCCGCGGCTCGTAGGCTCTGTCGGTGATGCTTCCGGCAACATCGACACGACGAATATGTTCTACCGCTGGGGTACGAACAACGCGAACGAGCTCGAGTACATGGGCGAAACGGGCGCCAGCGTCTTCTACCTGAACTACGGGATCAACCCAAACAACACGCCATACGCGACGTTCAATCAGCTCGTCCAGCTCGATACGGGAGCGAACTGCACGGGGCCGGGCTTCACGCCGCCGTGCACCGGAGGCGCGGTCGAATTCACCACGCTCTTCCCCGGCCAGACAGCGCTTTCGCAGAACACTGGCTATCCGGACAACGAGAACAACGTCCACACGATCGAGAAACTGAACTACAAGCGCCAATTCAGCGCTTCAAGCTTCGGCGACTTCTTCGTGTTCCGGACGATCGAAGCTGACGTTTTCCTGTTCCCGTGGGACGGCGGAGCGTTCGGCGACGAGTTCGAGCACAACGTCAACAACAATCTTGGCCTCTCATTCGACTATACGAATCAGTTCAATTCGCAGCACGAAGTTTCGTTCGGCGGAGAAACGATCTACACGCAGTCGAAGTACGACCTTGGGCAGCCGTCGTTCGAGGCTTTTGTCTTCCCCGCTCTTGACCCGCCCGGCAGCTTCTCGCCGTGCGGCCAACCAGCGGGCACGGGTTGCTTGCCGCAGCTGACAGGGCTCGTCAACGACCCTCTCCATAGGAGCAACTTCTGGATCCAAGACAAATGGACCCCGACCGACAAATGGACAATCCAACCCGGTTTGCGCTGGGATGGTGAGCGGCTCGATATCCCTGCGAATGCCGCGGCCCAAAACCTGTCACTGACGACCGACGCGAGCGGCAACGTTCTCGAGGTCCCCGGCCCGCCGCTAACCTCTGACGTGACTCGCCCGACGCAGGTGAGCCCGCGTCTAGCGATCAGCTTCCAAGCGAACGCGACAAACACGTTTCGCATGTCCTACGGCAAGAACATAGAGTTCACGCCGTTCTCGAACATCGAGTTCAAGTGGAACGGTAACCCCGCAACAGCGTCGTTGCCGATTCCGAACTTCATCTTCGGAGGCCCCCACGCGCCTGGATTCAGTCCTACGTGCGTGCTCGGTCGCGATCCTCAAAACAACAATGCACCGTGCAACGGTATAAAGAACCTCTATCAATTGAATCAGGACCTCTTCAACTCGTCGTTCTTCGCTCAGTACACGCCGGTGCGTCCGCAGCGCGCGACAAATGTCGACGCGTCGTGGGAGCATGACTTTGGGCGCGGATTGCAGCTTAAGATCACGCCGTATTACCGTAAAGGCGTCGACTACGTCGTCGCCAATACGCCGTTGCTGCTGACGTTGCCGGACGGCACGCCAGTCTTCGGCTCGCCGCGAGAAGAAAATGCCGGCATCAACATCAATACCGGCGTCGAATTCTCGCTGCAGAAGCTCGCGACGTACGGCTGGTCGGGCTTCATCAACGCGACGTACGACAACACGCTCGCCAACTACAACAGCGACTTCTTCCCGTCGGTGAACAACGCGGCGCTGGCACTTGGACATATGTTCCATGTGTCGTACCTCGCCCCGGTCACCGGAGCGTTCAACCTCAGCTACGACTCGCGAGGCGGATTCCATGCGTCGGCGGAAGTCCCGTACGAGTCCGGTTATCGCTACGGCGTCGGTACACACACCTTCGTGTATATCACGAACGCGCAAGGCAAGCTCGTACCGATGGAGGTCCTCAACACCGATCTCGCGGCGACGTCGCTCGGCCTCAATGCAAATACGAGCGCGTACTACTTCACGGACCCGGCCAATCCGGGAACTATCGCCAACCCGAACATCACCGGCTCGCGCGGTACGCCTGACGGCACCGATCCGGGGACGCTCAAAGGCCCGGCGATCGCGACCCTGAACCTCTCGCTCGCGCACGACATAGGCACGAACGGGATGGAGGTCGGATTCCGCGTCTCCAACTTGTTCGGCAACTACACCGACGCGGTTGTGGGTAGCAACTCGCGCTACCGCAACAACGGCCTCGGCGGCTACGGCAGCACATCGGGGACGAACACCTTCAACCCGATCTACGAGCCGTATCAGTACCCCCGCAGCCCGCTTCCGTTCGAGAACGAAGCAACCGGACCGGCGAGACTGTGGACCTTCTTTGTGAGCAGTAAGTTCTAAGAGAAGGCCGCCTCCGTCGTCGAGCGGGCCCTCCGGGGCCCGCTCGATGGCCCGGTTTACAACACACGTGAGAAAGGAATCAACGGAGATGCGCAATTTCGGCGCAGGGATCATCGCGATGCTGTGCCTCGTCGCGATCGCGGGCTGCACGACGAACAAGTCTATCGCCAACATCACGACATCATCGAACAAGATGCAGCTCGCCGTCGGCACTATCAACGATAGCGCCGGCACGCTCGGGATCGGCGGGGTGTCGCTGAACGTCGTCACGACGTTCCGCAACTCGCTCGGCAACTCGGCGTTCATCCACCCAGGCTTCTATACATTGACCGGTCCTAGCGGCACGATCGTCACCCCAAACCCATCGAACCCGTGCGATCAGCTCTTCGTTTACGGCGATCTGCCGATTGGTTGCGAAGCCGACAGCATCGGCGACGCCATCGTCGGTGTTCCTCCGGCGTATACACCGCCGAGCTCGGTCCTCGGATACCCCATGGGCTTCATCCAGACGGGTGCGGCGGCGAGCGCCGGAGCCTATTCGGTTTCGACGATAGTCACCGTCAACGGGCAGAACGTCACCTATACGGCTAACGCGACGTTGAGCCCGATCGTCATGGCGAACGCGACCGGCGTCACCAGTTTCGCTTCCGACGGCAAGGGTGGTGGCACGTTCACGATCGGAAATCCGCTGAAGGCGAAGCTGAAGCTGCACCATCACGGCTTCGTACCGGTGAGCGAGTATCTCATCCTCGTGAGCAACTCGGTCATCAGTTCGTCACCGCTTATCGTCGCGGCCGTCGAGACGACAAGCACGACGGCGACGATCGTCGGCACGGGCGACTGCTCGAGCAGCGTCGGTGGCATCCCGATCCCGTGCGGCGGTAACAACGCCTACGTGATCGACGCCGACTACCCGCTCGTCGAGGACGGGCCGCCAGCCAGCCATGCACAGACGCCTCAGCTCGACGGGCCTAACGGTTCGGCGGATATCAGCGTCTCGCCGATCGCAGGCATCACCGAATAGACCATCCTCGGTAGGACAGCACATGGGCGGCGCAGCGGCGCCGCCTTTTTCTTTTTGCAACTCGGGCGCACGCAGACGAGTAGGCACAACAGCGCGGACGGAGAACGCGCGCGTTTATGGGTGACGACCGTCTAACCCGCAACCTCAAGGTCCTCGGCGTCGTGGCGCTGAGCCTGGCGCTCGCCGCGGTCGCTTACTTGTTCCTCGCGAAGATCAAACTCGTCGTCATCATCCTAATCGCAGCGACGTTTATCGCGTATCTGCTCTATCCCGCGGTCGTCTGGCTCCAACGCCGGCGCTTTCCACGCTGGGCCGCGATCACCGTCGTTTACATCGCGCTCGCGGTTCTCATCGGTGCAGGCCTCGCGTACATTGGACCGGTCGTGACGGACGAGGCGCAACGCCTCACGACCGATACGCCGAAGCTGCTCGCCGAAACGCGCGATGCGATCGTCAACGCGAACAACAACCTGCTCGCGACGATCCCCGAGTCAGCACGACAGTCTGCGGTCACGTCGCTCGACAACCTCGTGTCGCAATTCCAATCCGTCGCCGCCGACTTCGCCGGTCAGGCCGTGCGCTTCGCGGCGAGCCTCGCAGCCTTCATGACGGCGGTCATCTTGGTGCCATTGCTCGCGTTCTATATACTGCTCGATATCGACCGCTTGCGCGAAACGATCGTCGGGCTGTTCCCACAACGCCATCGCGAGCGGGCGCTCGCCGTGCTCGCGGATATCGACTCGGTCGTCGGCGGCTTCGTCCGCGGTCAGATAATCGTCGGCGCGATCGTCGGCGGCCTCGTAACGGTCCTGCTGCTCATCTTCAGGATCAAGTACGCGTTGCTCATCGGCGTCTTCGCCGGCGTCGCAGATCTCGTGCCGTACGTCGGCGCGTTCGCCGGTGCGATTCCGGCGGTGCTGCTCGAGCTCTTCAATGCCGGCCCCGTTTGGGCGCTCATTCTCGTCGGTGCCTTCGCGCTGTTGTATGAGCTCGAAGGTCACATCATCGCACCGGCGATCGTCAGCCAACGCGTCGGGTTGACGCCGCTCGTGGTCATCGTCGCGATCCTCATCGGCGCGGAGGTCGGCGGCATCGGTGGCATGTTCCTATCGGTGCCGATCGCGGGCATCATCCGCGTCTTGACCCGACGCTTCATGCACCCGCAAGTCGTCGTGCCGACGCAGCCGCTTGCGCCGATCGAAGAAGCGGTCGAGTCGACCGCCAGCGCTGAAGACAAGCCGCGTATCGAAACGGCGACAAAGTAGAGTCTCTTCTCAATGGAAAGGCCGCGGCGGTCGAGATAAATCTCGACCGCTCCCTTCATATCGAATAGACCGCGGCGGTCGATTCTGTTTTTGGGTTAGGCGACGCTTTGGTAGACGGTCGACGCGAGCGCCGATGCTTTTGCGCGCAGGGCGGCGAGGCGCTGCGCGGGCACGGCGATGATCCTCGCGCTCGCGAACTCGTTCAGCTTGCAGCCGAGGATGATGTACGGAAGCGTGAGATCGCGATGCGGGTCGGTGCGGCGCTGGATCTCTCCGACGACCGCTTCGTCGTCGGTCTGCAAGAGCACCCGGCGGACGTCGAGCGAACGCAGCCGTTCGAGCGCGCTGATGAGACCAGCGTAGGTGTACTCGTGCCCCTTTTGCGAGGGCATCTCGTGGACGGCGAACGGGATGAAGTGCTCGACCGCGGTGCCAGACTCGTCGATGAGCGTCAGCGCGGCGAGGCCGCGGCCCGGGCCGCAACGCAGGGTCGCGACGAGCGCTTGGCAGTCGCGGCGGGTTTTTCGGGTCCTCTCCAGGGTCTCCATGATGGTAAAAGTATATCGAACATGTGTTCGAAAGTCAAACGAACGTCCCGCTAAAAGTGGGCTCGTCCTGGCCTATGGCGACGTCGATGATACAGCAGAAACGTGCCCAGGATCGACGACGTCAAACAGCTCGTCGAAGGCGGACATATCCGCCGTTCCGGCACGATTCGCCAGTACAGCCTCGTAGACGGCGAGGACGCGGCCGGCGGTAGCCCGAGCATCGAAGGATGCTGCCGCGGCTCTTGAGTGTGCCGACGCGGCGCTTCGAGCAGCCGGATCGGTGAGCAGTCGTTTCAGCTCCGCTGCCATCCCCTCGGCGTCGGCGACGAGCGCCCCGGCGAGGTTGCTTCCAAAGACGTCTCGCGTCTGGGGGCTGTCGATCGCGACGACGGGCAGCCCTGCTCCGAACGCCTCCGCGAGAACGAGCCCTTGCGTCTCGGTCACCGACGGGAACATGAAGGCGTCCGCGGCCGCGTAGTACGTCGGCAGCTCGTCGTGCGGAACACTTCCGACGAAGTGGATGGCCCCTTCGAGCCCCTCAGCCCTCGCCTGCTGCTTGAGCGAATCCTCAAGCGGGCCGCTGCCGACGAGCAGCAATTGGGTGTCGGGAAGGTCGGCGCGGACCAAGGACAGCGCTGCGAAGGCCAGGGGGACGCTCTTCTCCTGCGCCAGGCGCGAAACGAGCAGCAAAAGCGGGGCATCCGGGGCGATTCCGAGCCGTCCCCGGACCCCTATTCCGACGGTCGCTTCGGTGTTGCGGAACGCCTCGAGATCGACGCCGGTCGGCACGATGCAGATCGGCGCGGTGACGCCGTCGCGACGCAATCCGGATGCCACCGTCTGCGTCGGAACGATCACTGCATCCGCGGCATTCGCGTATGCGCGCGTCAGCTCGCGCGTCAACTGCGCCGTGATGCGCGGTCCGAGCGGCGAGTAATGCGAGTAACGATCGAGCATCGTGTGATACGTGAAGACGAGCGGCACGCGAAAACGTCTGCGCGCGTAGTACGATGCCATCCATCCGGTGATGAAGAGCGAGTGGCTGTGGATCACGTCGCACTGGCTCAAGAACTGTCGCTTGTTGCGGCGCGCGACGAGCGGAAGCGTCAAACGATATTCCGTGCGTGCCGGAAGCGGAAGCGACGGCATGCGGAAGACGCGGCCTTTGGTCTCCGCACCGCGCGGGATGTGCGGAGCGAACGTGTACACGTCGTGGCCGCCTTCTCGCAACACGTGTGCGAGCGTGTCGACGGAGGTCACGATACCGTTGACGATGGGACGGTACACTTCCGTGAAAAGCGCGATCTTCAAACGTGCGTTCCTAACGCGGTCAATGCTCGATTGTGGATAAAGTCGCGTTCGTCATTTCGAACCGCGATTCCCATTCGCGGTACAAATCGTCTGCATCACGGAACGCTGCGTGGATTATCGTCGCAGATGAGCGTCCGTTGAATTGACCGCTTCGCTCGCTGCGTGGTATAATGCCTGTACACATCGAGGCTTACTCAAAGCCTTTCTTATTCTGTAGCGTTCGCAACTAACCCGACAAAACGCGAACCTGACCTGAGTCCCGACGCAGCCGAAAATGCGCTGCCGCTTTCAAAAAAAGCCGCTCGGCGAATACGCCGCCGCATGTCGAGACCTACGGAGCATTGCACGATTTGACCCCATTTCGATCTCCTCGCTTGAACTATGCCGCGAAGCATCTCGCACCGGCGCTACGCGCCGCGCGACGGCCGGCATCGCAGATCGGCGGCATCATCGCCGTCTTTTTCATCGCCTGTTCGATCTCGCGCTCCGACGCGAAGATCCAGACGTCACCGCTGCCGATCTTCGATCCGTCGCGCATCGTCGGCACGTGGTATTCATCGACGAACGCTGATCCCGCGACGTCGAACGCTGCGCGTGAAGCGATCGCCGCCGGGCGCACGAGCGCCGTCGTCGCATCGGCACAGTCGATGCTCACGACGACGAAGATCGACGATTCCGATACGCGCGTGCCCGAAAGCGTCTCGAAGCTGCACGTCGAGACGAAGATCCACTCGCGCCGCATCTACTTCGACGCGGATCCAACGGTCCGATATTCGCCGCACCTCGCACCCGGCGAACGCGAGATGCTGCGCTCAGGCGCGCGCGGCGTCGCATGGGTGACGGAACGCGTGACCGTCTGGGATGACGTCGTCGTCAATCGCCAGGTCGTGTCGCGAGAGGTCGTGCATGGGCCGACGCCCGGCGTCGTGCTCGTCGGCACGCCGAAGACCCTCGCGCAGCTGCGTCAGGCGATGCCGAACGTCGCGTTAGGAACGGCGATCACGATGATCGCGACGGCATACACCGCCGATACCGCAACCGCCGCACCGACCGGCTACACCGCGACGGGCATCCTCGCGCAGGAAGGCGTCGTCGCCGTCGATCCGCGTGTCATCCCGCTCGGCACGAAGCTCTTCGTGCCCGGCTACGGCATCGCGCTCGCGGCCGACACCGGCGGTGCGATCGTCGGCAACCGTATCGACCTGTGCATGGACTCGTACTCGCGTGCCATGGAGTTCGGTCGCCGGCCGGTCCAGGTCTACATCCTCAAGCGGTAGCGCACGCCGCGCCGTCGAACGCGCCGCCGCGATGACGGATGACGGCGCGTCCTTTGGTTCACCGAAACAGTTGCTCGCTGCGCATGGCCTGCACGTGCGCAAGCGTCTCGGACAGAACTTCCTCGTCGATCCACGCTTCGCCGCTCGCGTCGCCGACGCGTTGCCGGCGGATGCATTCGTCATCGAGATCGGCGCGGGCACGGGGTCGCTGACCGCCGCGCTTGCGCAACGCGCACGGCGAGTCGCGACCATCGAGATCGACAGGGGTCTGGCTGCGATCGTGCGCGAGCGCTTCGCGGGCGTGGGGAACGTGAGGCTCGTCGAAGACGACGCGCTCGAATTCGATTTTGCCGGCGCTTTGCGGCCCGAAAACCCGCCGCGCGCCGTCTGCGGCAATCTTCCTTATTACATAACGACGCCGCTCATAGAGAAAATCCTCGATACCGTCGACTCATGGGAGTCGGCCGTGCTCATGGTACAGCGCGAATACGCACGCCGCTTGACGGCCGTACCGGGCACGCCCGATTACTCGAGCCTCACCGTGTTCGTCGGTTACCACTGTTCGGTCGAGAAGATATTCGACGTCGGCGCAGCGGGTTTTTATCCGGCGCCGACCGTGTCGTCGGCGGTCGTCCGCCTGACGCCGCGGGCGGATCGAGCCGCCGGCCTTGACGACGAACGAGTGCTTCTCAAGACGATACGCGCGGCGTTTTCGCAGCGACGCAAGACGCTCGCCAACTGCATCCTCGCAGCGGTCCGGTCGAAGTCAGGGGATGAAAAGGACGAGCGAGTCCGGCGATCCATCGAGCAAGCCATCGCGGCCGCACGACTCGAGCCCCAGATCCGCGGCGAGCGGCTGTCGCTCGACGATTTCAAGCGGCTTTCGAATGCACTCGTGACGGCGCGCATCGATATCGTCTAGGGACTTCGCCGCGCGGGCGACAATGTAGCGGCATGCAAGAGACCGTCGAGGAACGTCCTCCGTTTTTGAAATCGGAGTGGTCAGCCGCGGGCTGTGGGCTCGTCGGCTGCTTCAGTTACGCGCTGTTCGCCATCGCGCAGGTCGTCGCGTTCGTCATCGTCCTGCTGCGCGCACATCCCGAAGCGGTTCGGCTTTTCACGGAGCAGCCGCCGCCGCCGAACCTCACGGAACTCGTCCAGCAGTGGACCATCCAGATCAGTTCCGCTGAGAATCTTTTCTGGTTCGCCATCGCCGGCGACGGCTTCATGGTCATCTTCGCACTCATTTTCGCTGCCGCGTTCCTCAACGCGAAGGGCCGCGCGCTCGGGCTTGGCGTCAAGACCACCGGCGCTCAGCTCGGTCTCGGGGTCGCTGCGGGCCTCGCACTCGTGCTCGTCGCCGACCTCGTGACCGCCGGTCAAACGAGGGTCGTCGGCCAGCACCCCCAGGCCGTCGCCGAGATACTCAAGACGCACAAAGGCGGTGTGAGCTTCATCTTCGATTTCCTTTCGGTCGGCGTGATCGCGCCGTTCGCCGAAGAACTGTTGTTCCGAGGAGTCATCTTCGCCGGACTTGCGCAGCGGCTGCCGCTCTATTGGGCAGCTGCGATCAGCGGTGTCATTTTCGGAGCGGCCCACCTCGACCCGTGGAGCATCGTGCCGCTCGCCGTCGTCGGCACCGGTCTCGCGCTGCTTTACCGGCGCACGGGATCGCTGTGGCCGAACGTGTTAGCACACGCGACGTTCAACACGTTTTCGCTCGTGCTGGTCTACGTGTTCCCGAAGCTCGCGACCTGAGGGCCGTTCTTCAATGCAAGACCGCGGCGGTCGAGATAAATCTCGACCGCTCCCTGGCTCATTTTGTGAGACCGCGGCGGTCGAGATAAATCTCGACCGCTCCCAGTCTTCTATGACGGCATCAATGCGTGATGGCGGCGAAGACGAGATAACCCGCGTAGAAGATGCCGCACGCGAGCAGAGCGATGCTGCTGAGGCGCCGGCGAACCAGGGTGGCGATCAACACGAGGAGCACAGCCG
Source organism: Candidatus Eremiobacteraceae bacterium (assembly GCA_035710745.1). Classification (NCBI taxonomy): domain Bacteria; kingdom Bacillati; phylum Vulcanimicrobiota; class Vulcanimicrobiia; order Candidatus Eremiobacterales; family Candidatus Eremiobacteraceae; species Candidatus Eremiobacteraceae bacterium. The sequence goes on from DASTCX010000018.1 coordinate 56,399, forward strand.
CAAAGGCGGCCGCGCACGCAGCATAGCCATGTGAATCCAAGCGCCATGGCGACGCCAGCATCGCGATGGCCGATGCGATCGAGGTCTGGAACATCATCGCACCGATGACGTTGCCAAAGGCGAGTTCATCCTCTTTGCGCCGCATCCACAGGACGACGTTCATCGCTTCGGGGAGTTCCGTCGCGACCGGACTCAAGAATAGCGAAACGACGAGCGGTGGGATGCCGACCATCGCGGACACACCGCTGACGGATGACACGAACCAGTGAGAGGCGAGTACGGTGACGGCAAGGGCGATCGCCATCTGCACGAGCACGATCCACATCGGCGGCTTGACCGCACGTGGCGAGAAGCGGAGCGGCGGCGGTTGCGTTTCGACGCCGGAGTCGCCGTGACGGAAATGATAGCGCAGATAGACGAAATACGCGATGATGACCGCGATCGATGCGCCGATCCGCACCGCCGGAGTCGGAGCAAAGGAAGCACCGACGACGAACGCAAAAGTGAGGACGAACAGGGCGAGACCGACGATCGCGTTACGCGGCTCGACCGCGAGGAAACCACCCGTCTTCTCATAGATGGAGTGGCGGAAGAACGCGATGCCGCCGACGGCCGAGAAGACGACCGTCGATAGCATGAAGGGCGCGCCGAGGACCGCACCGATGCCGACCGCCTGGCTGCGCGCGTCGTGCAAGACGACGAGCGCGACGATCGCAACCATAGTCTCCGGCAGCGACGACCCGATCGCCGCGACGATCGCGCCGGCCGCGTTGCGCGCCAGACCGCGGAGCGACGCGAACCATTCGACCGCGTTCGTAAACGAGTCGCTTGCGATGACGAGCAAGAGGAGCGCGCCGAAGAGCTGGGCGGCGGTCAGCACCGGGCGTCGGTTTAGCCCTACGACGAAGCCTTCCTCCGGCGCCCAGCTGACGCTAGAGATGGAGTGAGCGTGCCGTATCGCATCCTGCACATCGCAGACGTGCACCTCGACATGGCGTTCGCGGGCGCCGATGCAGCCCTCGGAAAACGGCATCGAGAGGAGCTGCGCGCGGCGTTCGAGCGTGCGCTCGCGCTCGCCAAGGAGCGTCGCGTCGACGCGCTGTGCATCGCGGGCGATCTATATGAAGACGGACGCGCGGGCAGCGACCGCGCCGCCTATCTGCGACGCGTTCTCGGCGATCTCGCGCCTATCCGCGTCTTCATCAGCCCGGGTAACCACGACCCTCACACGCCAGCTTCTATGTACGAGCGCATGGGCGACATTCCGGATAACGTCACGATCTTCGGCCGCCGGCGGTTCGCGTCGGCGACGCTCGATGACGGGCTCACGCTATGGGGCTTCGGCCACGAGCATGGGATCGATCGAGATCCGGCGATCGGCGATTTCACCTGTGAAGGGCCGGGAACGCATCTTCTTCTCTTCCACGGATCCGACCGCGACCACATGCCGCCCGACAAGGACGGCGTCGCGCCGTTCTCTGGCGCCGAGATCGAACGGACGGGCGCGGCCTACGCGATGGTCGGCCACTTCCACGGCATGCTCCAGGCACCGCGCTACGCCTACCCGGGTTCGCTCGAACCGCATACGGTCGCGCAGGACGGTCGACATACCGCCTCGCTCGTGACTGTCGAGAACGGTCGCGTTTCGCCCGATTTCATCGACGTCAACCGCGTGCGCTACGTCGACGTCGACGTCGACATCACGCGATATGGCGATCGGGCGGAGCTCGCGCGAGCGGTCGAAGACCGACTGGCGTCCGCAAGCGCCGGCGACGGCGCTATGTATTGCCGCGTGCGGCTTGGCGGCGCGGCGCAAGGGTCGCTCGAGCTCGACGCGGCCGCGCTCGAAGCCGACCTCGCCGAGCGCTTCCCGGGCACACGGATCGTCGACGGAAGCGCCGCAATCGATCTGGATGCCGCCGCGCGCGAAGGGCGGACCGTTCGCGCGCACTTCGTCCGGACGATGCGCGAGCGGATCGCCGCCGCGCCGGCGACCGAACGCCCGCTGCTCGAAGACGCCTTGCGTTACGGGATGCTCGCGTTCGCACGGAAAAGCATCCCGGCGTGAAGCTCGAGCGCCTGGTCATCGCCGGTTTCGGCCGTCTCCGCGATCTTTCGTTGAGATTCGGCGACGGCCTCACGGTCGTCTACGGGCCGAACGAAGCCGGCAAGTCGACGATCGTCGAGTGCATACTACGCATGCTCTTCGGCTTTCCCGAGGCGCACCACAATAAGTTCCGTACGCGTTACGAGCCCTGGACCGGCAACGGCCGCTTCGCGGCGATGCTCGCGTACCGTCTCGACGATGGCCGCACGTTCGAGGTCTCGCGCGATTTCGCGCGCGCTGACGTACCGACCGAAACGGTCGACGCGGTCACGCGGCGCATGATGCCGGCGCTCAGCGGCAACAAGTCGGCGGCGCCCGGCCAAGAAGCGCTTCAGATCCCGCTCGAAGTCTTTCGTTCGGCAGCGGTGTTGAGCGCGAGCGATATCGGCGTCGACGAGGCGGCATCGCAGGCGCTCGCGGAGCGCCTCGCCGAGATCATCGGTTCGGCAGGCGACGCCAGCGCGAAGGAGGCGATCGAGCGCCTCGAAGAGGCTCGCAATTCGATCGGCCTGACCGGCGCGAACACGCCGCTCGGCAAGGCGAGCCGAGAGGCCGACGACGCCGAGGCCGATCTCCGCCGCTTTCGTGAGGACCGGGCCACCTTTTCGGAGACGATTCGCGAGCAGGCCGAGCTAACCGAGCGCGCTCACGATCTCGCTGCGCGAAGATCCCGGTGCGCGGCCGCCCTCGCGGCGGTCAAACTTCGAAGCTTGCGTTCCCGGATCACCGACGCCACCGAAGCGAGGCGGCGTCTCGATGCCGCGCTCGACGAGCGTCGCGCCGTCGACTCAGGATCGCCCGGCGCGTTCGAGCGGCGCGACGACATCGAAACCGCCGTCGAAGCGTTGCGCGCCGCCCAGCAGTCGGAGGCCGACACGACCGCTCGATCGGTCGCCCGCGCCGCCGATCGCGCCGCGCTGCGGCACGACGTCGACGTCGCCGGCAACGAGCTCATCGAGAAGCGCGCGGCCGTCGCGCGCTTCGACGAAACGCTTGCGACGCACGAAGCAGCCGCGAAAGATCGGCCCGCGATCTCGGCGGACACGCTCGCAACGCTCGAACACGAAGCGGACGAGGCCGACGCAGCGGAGAGCCGCGCGCGGACGCTCGAGACCGCCGCAGCGATCGCGCGCCAGCTACAGCGACCGTCGCCGCTGGGCGCATTGGTCGGGTTTGTACTGTCGGGAGCGTTCTTGGCCGTCTGGCTCGTCACACACGCGCTCGGGTTTGCGCTCGGCGGCGTCGCGCTCGCTGCTGTCGGCATTTTCTTCGCGGTCATGTTCAGCGGGGCGAATCGTCGCCGTGCTCAGACGATCGCCGACGCGCAAACAGCGGCCGAAGAAGCCGGCCACGTGAACGACCGGGCGACTGCGGCGCTTGCCGCCCGCTGCCGAGCGGTGGGATGTCCGAACGTCGCCGCAGTGCGAGCGGCGCGAACGGCGCAGCTCGAGATCGAGAAGGTTCGCGTCGCGCGTGACGGTGCGAGCGAGGCGGCACGCATCCTCGGTCAGCGACGCGATGCGCTCTCCCAGCGCCTCGACGACATCGACGCCATCGAGCGCGACCGGCGAACCGCAGCCGCGCAGGCCCAAGAGCGCAAACGCGCGCTCGATGCGCTGCTCGATCACCTTTCGATAGCGCCGGGGCCGATCGACGGTCGCATCGCCTCGTACAAGCAACTGCGAGGCGCCGACGAGCTCGCTGCGCACGCGGATGCAGCAGCCGGCAACGCTCGCGCCCAACTCGAGCGTGCGCTCGGCGGTTCGACGATCGATGCGCTCGAAGACGATGCCGATCGATGCGCGGTGCAAGCCGCGAGCGGCGGCGATGCGGGCGAGTTCGCGGATCGTTCGGAGGCCGACTTAACGTCGGAACTCGAGGCGCTTGAGAGCGAACAACGGATCGTCGAGCGCGCGCTTGACGCCGCGCGTGGCCGCAACGCTGAATTCGAGCGTAATCATCCGGTACCGGTCGCGGAACTCGAAGAGCGGGCCCAGTCGGCTGCGGCCAAACGCGATCGCCTGCGAGCGGTTCGCCTCGCGCTGGAAACCGCAAGCGCGGAGATCGAGCGCGTGAAGGACATCGTCCACCGCGATTTCACGCCGCCTCTCAACGACGCCGTCGGTAAGCTCGGCGCAGCGATGACCGGCGGACGCTATGCCGAGGCGTGGATCGATCCCGCCGACTTCGCGGTCCGCGTCCGCGTGCCCGAGACCGCGACGACGCAAGACGCGTCCGTTCTCTCGACCGGCACGCTCCAACAGCTTCAGCTCGCCTTGCGCGCCGCGCTCGCGACGACGCTCGGGAGCGGCGAACGAGTGCCGATCCTCGTCGACGATGCGCTCGCGAATGCGGACGACGTTCGAGCAGAAGCCGCGCTCATCCAAGCCGCGACGCTCGCGCGAGCCGGCCAGCAGATCGTGTTCTTCACCCATCGCGACGCGCTCGAGGCGCGCGCGTCGTCCCTCGTCGGCGTCACAGTCGTGCGACTCGACGGTCCGGTCACCGATTCTAACCCGCCAGCCGGCCAGCAAGATCACGCCCGCTATTCCGAAGCTGTTCCGGACGCTAGCGCGCAGCCCGCGACTGCCGGCACACCGCCGAGCTCCGGCATGCTGCCGGGCTTCTCGACCTGAGCGCAGAGCTTCGCGTCGGCATCGACGCGTCGAACATCGTTCGCGACCGCCGAGGCATCGGCCGTTACGTCCGCGGCCTCATCGATGCGTGGACCAAACGCTTCCGACCGCGCGTCGATCTCGTGCTCCTCGTGCCGGATCTCTTCCCGCGGCTCGTCGAGCCGCGGCTGCGCGACGCGACAGGCGTCGCCGATATCTCGGCGATTCGCCAAGCTGATGCGCGCAAGTTTGGCGTTCAACTCGTCTGGTATCCGTGGAACGGCATGACGTGGACGACGACGCTGCCTTCGGTCGTCACGGTCCATGATCTCTGGCCGTTCGTATCGCCTGCCGACGAACAGCGCAAGCGTGACCGCGAGCAGAGCCACTATCTGCGCGCGGTCGAGTCGGCGACGCGCTTCATCGCCGTATCCCGGTTCACCGCAGACGAGATGGTCGAGCGGCTGAAGATCGATCGCGCGCGCATCGACGTCATCCCGCACGGAGTCGCGCGACTGACGATAGACGACGTCGCGCCTGCCCGCTTGCCGAGCGGCGATCGATACGTCCTTTTTGTCGGCGAGACGGAGGCGCGAAAGGATGTCGCGACGCTCGCCCGCGCGGCGGCGCTACTACCTCAGTCGCTCCGATCGTCGATTGTTTTCGTCGTCGCGGGTAAAAAACAGCGTACGATGGCTGATGTGTTTGCCACGCCCGGCGTTCGCTTCGACATCCTCGGCGAGGTGAGCGACGGGCGACTTGCTTCCTTGTTTGCCGGTGCATCGGCGTTCGTCTTTCCGTCGCGCTACGAGGGCTTTGGTCTGCCCGTCCTCGAGGCGATGAGCTACGGCGTGCCGGTCATCGCGTCCGACGCGCCTGCCGTCAAAGAAGCCGCCGGCGATGCAGCTTTGATCTTCACTGCCGGCGATGCAGCTGCGCTTGCTTCCGCGCTCGAACGGGCGCTCACCGACGTCGACCTGTCGCGGCGGTTGTCGGAGGCCGGTCGCGCACGTGCCGCGTCGATGACGGTCGATCTCTGTGCCGAGCGGACGCTCGAGGCTTTCGGTCGTGCGCTCGCGGCCTGACGAAACGAGTCCGCGTTTGCGGATCGGCGTCGATGCGGACAATCTCTTGCACGACCGACGCGGCATCGGGCGCTACGTCCGGGCGCTGCTTCGTCGCTGGCTTTCAAACGACGGCGACGTCGACCTGACGCTGCTCGTCTCCCACCCGTTTCCCGGCATGCTGACGAAGCGGCTGGCGGCCGCGCTCGGCCTTGCTCGGGTCGCGGTCGCGAATCGTTCCTACGCGCGGCGCCACGGTTTCGACGTCGTCTGGCACCCGTGGAACGGCATCTTCTTCCGCACCGACTGCCGCGACGTCGCGACTATCCATGACGTTTGGCCATTCGTCGACGCACCTGCCGACGACCCGGCGCTCGCACAGCACCGGCAAGAGCCGTTCCTTCACGCGGCGTCTCGCGCGTCGCGCATCATAACAGACTCACAGTTCTCGAAAGGCGAAATCGTGAGACATCTCGGTGTCGGCGAAGGCCGGATCGAGGTGATCCCGCTTGGCGTCGATGCAGATCTATTGAACGCAAGGCCGCCGCACGTCGACATCGCAGGAGCGCAGCGCTACGTCCTCTTCGTCGGGGAAGCTGAGGCGCGCAAAGATCTGCCGACGCTGTTGCGAGCGATGGGTTTGTTACCCCAGGAGCTGCGCGCGACGACGGCTATCGTCGTCGCCGGCAAGAGCGCGTCATCCGTGTCGGTCCCCGCTGGCGTCCGAATCCACTTCGCCGGCGAAGTCGACGATGAGAGACTTGAAGCGCTCTATGCAAGCGCGGCAGTGTTCGCATTCCCCTCACGCTACGAAGGGTTCGGGCTGCCGGTGCTCGAGGCGATGGCGCTCGGCGCGCCGGTCGTCGCTTCCGATGCGGCGAGCGTTCCCGAAGCGGGCGGCGACGCAGCTTTGTACTTCCCAGCGGGCGACGCGAGCGGGCTCGCCGCGCAACTGGGGCGCGTCCTCTCCGACGGATCGCTCGCGCAAGAACTTCGTGAAAAGGGAAAACGGCGCGCGGCGGACATGTCGTGGGACCGCTGTGCGGCTGCGACGCTCGCCGTGCTGCGGAGCACGGCAGCCACGTCCATATAGGGGCCCTCGAGGCGCGTCACGCGCTCCGAAGGGAATGGCGCTCGACGAACGGACGCTTAAGGGCGATCGAGACCAGCTCTACTTGTGCGGGCCCTGCGGATCGTCGTGGCTGTTGACCCAATGGATGTTGTTTCCGGGCGACGGCGTAGCAGCGGATCCGCAACCGCTCAGGATGGCGGCCAGTGCCAGGCCGGCGACGGCCCGGAGGAGGATGCTCGGACGCATAACAATCACCTTTTCTAGGACGGCTGCAAGCAATGATTAGCAACAGTCTTTCTCTAGCATAGGCTGGCTTTTGATGGCGGTCACCGGGAAAGTCCCCACTCTTATCGACCTGCGGCGTTCTAGTGTGCGCCCGGATACGTTCGTGGGGCGCGTCGAGGAATTGTCGGCACTCCGCTGTTCCTGGCCGCCGGTCACCATCGTGTTTGGAGAGCCCGGCGGCGGAAAGACTCGGTTGCTTCTAGAGGCGGCGCGTCGGGGGCGCACGTCCTCTACGATGGTCTCGTGCCACCCAAGCGCTCGAACGATCCCTCTGGAGCCTCTACTCGCCGTCGCAAATGATCTGCGGAGCGGCAGCCCTCGACCGCGCGAGTGGGAACGCCCGAGTGAGGGTGGGCGCCTCGTCGTGATCAGGGATCAGCTTGAGCGTGAGGCCGCTTCTGGAACGTTGCTGATCCAAATAGATGACGCGCACTGGGCTGACGACCAAACCCTAGACGGCATCGCGTATCTTGCGGACCGCCTTAGGAATGCGCCGATTCGCTGGCACGTCGCGGCGAGGATCGGCGACGATCGTTGCGAGCGACTGGCGGTCCGGCTCGCCCAGATGCGAATCAGCGAGGTCCTGCGCCTTCGCGAGTTCGGGATCGCCGAGTTTCGGTCGTTCGTAGCCAACGCGTTCGATCACCCGATCGATGAGGCGGCGATCGGTGAGCTCTACGCACTATCTGGTGGCAATCCACTGTATACTGAGCAACTAGTCGTCGCCGCTGTAGCGGGTGAAACGACGCAGCCGGCCGGACTAAACGCATTGTTGGCCGAGCGTATCCAATCGCTTTCCGATGGTCAACTTCGGGTAGCACGAGCGATGGCGGTGATCGGCGAAGCCGCCCCGTTAGGTACTTTGAGCCAGTTGTGCGGGCTCCCGGAATCTATGAACTCCCTCGTCGCAGAACTCGAAGCTCGCTTTATCGCGAAAACATCGCCGTTGGGCGTCCAGTTCCGCCACGACTTGCTCAGGCGTGCCTGCTACGCTTGGACGCCGTCTGAGGAACGAACCCGCCTTCACCGCGTAATGGCCGAGCTTTGCACCGACACCTGGCGCCGCGTCTTTCACTTGGATGGTGCTGGCCTCGGGAACGAGGCGGCGGAAGCACTGCTCCATCACGGTCTGTCAATGATCGACAGAGCTGATTGCGTGGAAGCGAGGGCAGCGCTCGAAGGCGCCGTTGCGCGCGCCGGCGATAAATCAGACGTGTCTGCTCAGGCGAACGCCGGGCTCGCGGCAATCGTGGCATTGGCGGGCGAGACTGAATTGGCGCTTGAGATGATCGGTCGCGTGGAGGTGTTGTCAGACCGGCTGGCACCGCAGTTGCGCGCGGAGATGCGAGGCAGATTTGCCGAGGCCGTGTTCGAGGGCTCCGACGACACAGTCGTGCCGTTAGAGTTTTTGAGATTCGCGATCGATGACGCACGTGTCGCAGCGCCGCAGGCGCTACCACGGCTCTACCGGGTTGCGGGCGCCGTCGCTGACCGGTCAGGCGAGTCGCGCGCCGCTGAGGAACTGCTTTCGATGGGGGTCTCGGCCCTTTCGCCGTCGACGCCGTCGCGAGATCGCGTTCAGCTCAAGTCGTGGATGGGCGTCGTCCGAGCGAGGCGGGGAGACCCGGAGAGGGGCATGGTGGAAGTTGCGGAGGCCGCAGAAACCGCCATTGCACATGGACTTACAAGCGAGTTTGCTCAGGCCTGCCTGAAGTGTTGCTACGTGTCGGATCTTAGAAGCGACCGCCAGGCCTACGAGTCCTGGTGCCGCCGAGGTCTCGAAGTCGGCGGCACGAAGCTGCCGCGTGTCGCCGCACACCTGCGCTTGAATCTTGCGACGGCGCTCAAGGATCGAGGCGCGCTCGAGGAGGCCTTGCTAGCAGGCGAAGTCGCGTACATAGACGCGCACAATGGCGGCAAGACGCTTCGTGTCCAGGCCGGGTGTTCTCTCGCGCTGACGTACTCGATGCTAGGAAAATTCGTCGATGCATTTCGGATCGTCAGCGAGATACAACGCTATGACGTGTCGGATCGCTGGCTTCGAGCGATCCAATTCGTCGCGGGCCGCGTGTTCGAGATGTCGGACGATCTGGATTCAGCGCTCGGCTGTTACGAAGGGGTTGGTGTCGCCTGGGTCGACCGGTTCGAACCTGAGGGCACCGACGTTCGCGCCAAGGCTGGTGAGGCGCGGGTGCTCTATCAGCTAGGCCGCATCAAAGAGTTGCATTCGGTGCGGGAATCCGCCATGAAGGGATTCGAGCGCGGTTGGCCGTTGGGTGCGAGCTTACGCGCTGAGATCGAAGGCTACGCCCTCATAGCCGATGGGTGCATCGACGAGGGTGTTACATCGCTGCTCGATGCGGCCCGTACGTCGAAGGAACGGTTCCGTGCGGCGTACCTCAAGGCGACGGCGGGTTTGGCAAAAGCCGATCGTGATCTCATCAACACCGCTATCTGCGAGCTCGACGAGATGGGAGCACAGATCGCCTCCGAGTCGATCCGACGCAAAGCGCGTGGGATCGGCCTGCGGCCGCGGCACCGCCCGCGCTCGAAGCTCGCGGTCACCGGATCTGACGTGCGCATCGCATCGCTCATCCGCGCCGGCAAGACGAATGCCGAGATCGGCGCGCAACTCGGTTTGAGCACGAAGACGGTCGAGCACTACGTCTCGAACATGCTCGCGAAGCTCGGGCTGCGATCGCGAGCCCAGTTGGCCGCGACGATAGGTTCGGACTCCGAGTAGGTCCTAGGCGCTTTCTTCTACGTCATCCTTGCGGAGCCGCGTCGCAGGCAAGGCGAATCCGACGATCGCGCCCGCGATGACGCCGCCGATATGCCCGGCATTTGAGATTCCCGGCTGTGTGAAGCCGACCGCCAGCGTCGCCAGTATCGGGAAAAGCGCCCAACCGACGAGCGTCCTTCTCAGCCTCGGCACTCTTAACCCGAGGGCGAAGATCGCGCCGAACAAACCCATGATCGCGCCTGACGCACCCGCCGTTATGTCGGCGGTGTGGATCGTCGACTCGTATGCCGCAATGCCGCCCGCGATGAGCGCGCTAAAATAGATGATCGCGAAGCGTCCGCTGCCCCAGATGTTCTCGACGACCATGCCCGCCTGCGTCATTGCGTACATGTTGAATGCGATGTGCTGCAGGTTGAACTGCAAGAAGCCGGCGGTGACGATCCGGTAGTATTCCCCGCGCGCGACGAGCTCCGGGATGATCGCGCCTAGGAACATGAGGCGATGCACGCCGGAATCGCCGTACTGCGGCGATAGCTGATCCGCTCCATACACCAGAATATTGATCACGACGAGCGCGATCGTCACGGGCGCGTAGCGAAGGCTCATCGCAGGGCCAGACGCAACCCGGCCGCCAACAAGGGGATCATGATCTCGTGGTGGCCGGTGAACATGTAGCCTCGCCCGCCGTCGAGATGCGGCCGGTGGACGACGTTCGTCCGAGGGCGATAGTGCCGGATGAAATCGAAATCCGCCGTGACGAACTGACCGCGGAAGCCGAGATTGCGCGCTACCGACAGAGCCTTCAGAAACACCTCGGGCATGATGACGGCCGATCCCCAGTTCAGGTACGCGCCTCCGTCGGTCAGCGCTGCGACGACGCGCGTGAACGTCCTGAAATCGAACAGCGTCGCCGCACCGAGCGCCGCGCCATCCGCCTGCGGATGCATATGGATGATGTCGGTCCCGACTGCGACGTGGACGGTCACCGGGATGTCGAGCGCTGCGCCTTGCGCGAGGATCGACGTCTCCGCGTACGGCGCTTTGCGCGCGAGCAGCGCGTCGCCGAGCGCGCGGCCGAGTCCGACCTTCGGACCCGCGCGAGCGATCGCTTCAAGGATGAAATCCGACGTCTCTGCCGACATGCCGAACGATCCGTCACGCAGCGCGACGTCGACCTCCTCGGACGTCTTGCCCGCGATCGCGAGTTCGACGTCGTGGATGCAGACGGAGCCGTTGCTCGCGACCGCATTGACGATGCCGTCGCGCATGAGATCGATGAGGACCGGCGCCAGACCGGTCTTGATGACGTGTCCGCCGATGCCGACGGCGATCGTCTTATCCGCGCGATTCGCGTCGGCGAGCTGGCCGACCAACGCGCGCAGGTCCGACGCCGCGAGAATATCCGGAAGGCCGCGCCAGAACTGCTCGAACGAATCGCCGGCACGTGGCGGCGTCGCGAGCGAATCTTTCGAGACCTTCGACGGCCGCTCGTCGATGTGCGTCAGCGCAAGCTTGTCGAGGTCGATCTCCGGCAAGCGCCGCTTGCGATTCACGTCGGCTTCGTTTCCGTCCGGTAGCGGTCGATCAACGCCTGCATGTCGCGCCGGAAGCGCTCGGGCGAGAACTTCTTCGCGTGTGACGTGAGGGCGGATCGATCGAGCGTGAGCCGCGATGCCGCGCGCAACGCATCGCTAAGCGCTTGTGCGGTCGGCTCGCGGAAGAATATCCCGGTCGCGCCTTCCACGACGGTTTCGAGCGCCCCTCCGCCTGCGAATGCGACGGTCGGGCGGCCCGATGCCGCCGCTTCGATCGGCACGAGACCGAAATCTTCGGTGCCCGGCACGATGACGGCGCGCGCACGTGCGAACAATCGTCGACGCTCGACATCATCAACGCGGCCGGCGAAGCGCGTCATCGGTCCGGCAAGACTGCGCAGACGCGCTTCGTCGGGACCATCGCCCATGATGACGAGCGGCGCCTTCATCGCTTCACACGCCTCGATCGCGAGATCGACGCGCTTGTACGGGAGAAATCGCGCCGCGACGAGGTAGTGTTCTGGCGGCTCGTCCGATGGCGCGAAATGATCGAGCGTCACCGGACACGGCACGACGTCACTGTCGCGCCCATAGATCTCGCGGATCCTGCCGGCGACGTTGTGCGAGTTCGCGACGATCCTCGTCGGGCGCATTGCAGCGGCGAGATCCCAACGCCGCAGCGCCGGCACGGCGGCCGCGAACAACGGACGAGCCCATCGCGGCACGACGTCGGCGGCGTGACCCTCTTCGCGCCAAAGAAATCGCGCAGGCGTATGCATGTAGCAGACGTGCAGCGCACCTGGCGCCGTTCGAACGCCCTTTGCGAACGACGTCGTCGACGAGATGACGAGGTCGTAACCAAACAGATCGAACGATTCGACCGCGCGCGGATACAACGGAAGCAAGGCACGGAAATCGCGCCGGCGGATGGGCACGCGCTGCAGCCAGCTCGTCCGAACGTCGACGCCGTCGAAGGCCCCGGAAAACGCCTTGGGCTCGTAGATGGTCGTGTACAGCGGGGCGTCGGGATAGAGCCGCCGCAGTTCGAGAAGCACGCGCTCGGCGCCGCCGAACTGCGTCAAGAAGTCGTGGACGAACGCGACGCCCACGGGCAAAGCCCTAAGGACCGGCCTGGTTAGGCGAGACGAGCGCGAGCGTCTGCGTTCCGAGATACTTCTGTGCGACGCGGCGAACGTCGGCCGGCGTCACGGCTTTGATCCGCGCCGGCAACTGATTCTCGAACAGGATACCTGACGGCGACAACACCGAGCGCCCGAGAAGCCAGGACTGATCGTCGAGCGTTGCGATCGACGTCAAGAACGTCCCCTCGGCCGATGATTTCGCCTCATTGATTAGTGCTGCGGGCAGCGTCGAAGTCCGCAACCGCGAGACGCCGGCGTTGAGCGTGCGCAGTTCGCTGACGATGTCGACGCCGTTGTAGAACTCGACGAGCATGCCCGGCTCCGCCTCGTACTGATAGTATCCGCCGACAAAGCCTGCCGGCAGCTGTGCGGCCGATCCGTACGAAAACGAATGGACGTCGCCGCCGCGGCCCAAGAGCGCCTCGATGACGAGCATGACGGGGAAATCGGACGAGAATTGCGACGGCACCGAAAAACCGACCGCGACCCACGGCGCCGCGACGGCTCTGTGCGCGACGAGCTCGTTCGCCCGGATCTTAGGCGGCGCAGCGCCGCGCGGCGCCTCGTTCGGCGCAAAACCAAGGAACGCCGATCGCACCGCATCGTAGCCCGCCGGCGTCACGTCGCCGGACAGTGCGACGACCGTGCCGTGACCGTGCCGGTACTGTCCGGCGAAGGCCTCGACATCCGAGGCGGTCGTCGAGGCCAATGCCGTCGGCGAGCCTTGATCGAGCGTCGCATAGCCGGTGCCGGCGAACTCCGACTGCTTGACCATCGCGTACACGGTCATCGATGGATCGGCTATCGCGTCGCGCGCCGACTGGAGCGCCGCTTTGCGCGCTTCGGGCAGCGCGGATGCGTCGGGCGCTCTCAACGCCGCGCCGAGCCCATTCATCAGGCGCGCCAAGTCGTCGGCTTTGCATTCGAGCGAGAAGCGCGTGTTTTCGGGATCGATCGTGTATGAGAGAGAAGCGCCGGCGTCTGAAGCCGCCTGCGATAGCGTCTTACCGCCGTCCACACGCGTTCCGAGAACGACGGCCGCGGTCAGACCCGCAATGCCGCCACGATCGGGCGGCTGTTGCGCCGCACCTGCCGGCAGGAAGACGTTGACGCTCACGATCGGCGTCTCCGCCGACCCCTGCGTCGCGAGCACGACGCCATTCGGCAACGTCTCGGTCCCCGCCCCGGGGAACGTGGCGTCACCAGATGTCACGACGGACCTTGGCGTCAGCACTTGCGGCGCAGATGCGGCAGCAGCCCGAACCGACATCATCGTCGTCGTCAACGCGGCAAGAACGAATAGCGACGCGACGCGCGCGAGATGCCTCACGTCAGTGCCCTCCCGTCAACATCGCGGTCGACGCTTTCTGCGGTGCGATCGTGATGACGACCGGAGCAGCGCCGAGATAGCGGCGCGCGACGTCGTGCACGAAATCGGGCGTCAGCGATGACGCCGAAGCGAAATACTCGCCGCCGAGCGAGACGTCGGTCGCGCTCGGTGCGTACGACGGTGCGTTCATCGCGAAGTACCAGCCGTAGTTGTCCGCGAGCCCCTGCGGCGAATCCATCTGCCGAAGCAGCCTCGTCTCGTACGCCGAGAGCGCCGTCGCGAACCGGTCTTGCGACAGCGGTCGCGCGAGCAGTTGGTCGAGCGCGTTGCGCAGCGATTTCGCCATCGCTGCGGGGTCGACGCCCGTGCCGGTCGCGCTGACGTAGAACAGACCCGGCTGTTCGAGGGTCACGTACTGACCGTCGATCGCCGCGCCGGCCGTGGTAGCGGTCGCTGCATTCGCGAACGCCCCAGTCTGCGGATCGGTGAGATAGTCGGACAAGAAATCCATCGCCGTCGCCGCGCGTCGATCGGTGATCGGCGGACCCGGCCACGCGAGCGCGACGCCGGGTGCATCGACGTCGGGGTTCGTCAAGCTGATCGGCGCAGCAGGAGGCGCGGCGATAACAGAGGCCGGCATCGAAGATCCGGCGCCCGAAGTCGGCGACGCGGCAGCGATGTGCGCCCGCAAGACATCGGCATCGGCGTTGCCGAGCGCGATGACCGCCGATTCGCTCGGCACGTACGAATGCGCCGCGTAGTCGCGGACCTGTGTCAGCGATGCGGTCTCCAAGAGCTTCGAGTTGCCGAGCGTCGCGTCGTGGAGCGGGCCGTTCGCGAAGATCGCCGCGAAGACTTCGTCGCGCAGCACGGCGACCGAGGATTGCGCCGACAGCGCTTGTTCGGCGGCCAGCCGCGTCTTCGCCTGATCGAGGGCGGCCGCGTCGATCGACGGCCGAAAGACCGCGCGCATGAGCGCGTCTTCGAGGGCCGGCGCTTGATCCGCCGGCGCTAAGACGACGAACTCCGTCGCCGTTTGGAAGATCGAGACGCCGACCTGGCCTCCGTGCGAACGGACGATGTCGCGCAGCGTCGTGTTCCCGCTCTTCGCGTCGACGACCGCGAGCGCAGTCAGGCGAGCGATGCCAGGCTGCGTCGACGTCCAGCCGCTTGCCGGGCAGCGGACCCAGATCTCGAGCGCCACCGCGCCCGATCCCGTCGCGTGCCGCACTTCCATGGTCAGGCCGTCGTTTAGAACCGTCTCGCCAGGTGCGAGCTCGGGGCCGGCGAGCGCCGGTGAAGACAGCCCGGCCGCCGAGAGCGTCGCCGCGCCGGCGATAAAAAGCGCGGCGAGCACGCCGCGCCGTCGATACATCATATCAAACCCTTTGGTCGAGAAGATCGAGAACCCTACGCGCTACGCCGGCTCGGGCGGCGGGAACGGCAAGCCTTTGGGCGCGGAGCGCGGCTTCTCGGACGGCGGTTTCGCGGTCGCCGCAGCAGCCGAATCGGGCACGGTGCTCTCCGGCGCGGCGGGCTTCGCCTCGCTCGGTCGGGGGCTGTCCGAAAGCAACCGCTCTATTTCGTCTCCCTCGACCGTCTCTTTTTCGAGCAGCGCTTCGGCGAGCCGGTGGAGCTTGTCGATGTTCGTCTCGAGCAGATGGAACGCGTTCGCGTAACACGAGTCGATGATCGCTCTGACCTCGGCGTCGATCTGACTTGCGACTTCTTCCGAGTAGTTGCGCTCTTCCATGATGTCGCGGCCGAGGAAGACTTGCTCGTGCTTGCGCCCGAGCGCGAGCGGGCCGAGCTTCGTGCTCATGCCGAACTCGGTGACCATCTTGCGCGCGAGCGACGTCGCTTTTTGCAGATCGTCTTGCGCGCCCGTCGTCACTTCGTGGAAGATCAGCTCTTCCGCTGTGCGGCCGCCGAGCAGCACGGTGATGCGGTCGATGATCTCGCCTCTCGCCATCAAGAAGCGGTCCTCGGTCGGCAGCTGCATCGTATAGCCCAACGCCATGCCGCGCGGGATGATCGTTATCTTATGGAGCGGGTCCGCGTTCGGCAGCAGCTTGCCGACGAGTGCGTGGCCGCCCTCGTGGTACGCGACGATCTCCTTCTCGCGATGGCTGATGATGCGGCTGCGGCGTTCCGGTCCCGCGATGACGCGGTCGATCGCTTCCTCGCAATCGTCCATCTCGATCTGGTTCTTGTTCGCGCGCGCGGCGAGCAGCGCGGCTTCGTTGAGCAGATTTTCGAGATCAGCGCCCGAGAAGCCGGGCGTTCTGCGCGCGAGCACTTCGAGTTTTACATCGGGCGCCAGCGGTTTGTTGCGCGCGTGTACGCCGAGGATCTGCGCGCGGCCGACGACGTCGGCGCGATCGACGACCACTTGACGGTCGAAGCGGCCTGGGCGAAGCAGCGCCGGGTCGAGGACGTCGGGCCGGTTCGTCGCGGCGATCAAGATGACGCCTGTGTTGACGTCGAAGCCGTCCATCTCGACGAGCAATTGATTGAGCGTCTGCTCGCGCTCGTCGTGCCCGCCGCCGAGGCCCGCGCCGCGCTGACGACCGACCGCGTCGATCTCGTCGATGAAGACGATGCAGGGCGCGCTCTTCTTCGCTTGGTCGAACAGATCGCGGACGCGCGATGCGCCGACGCCGACGAACATCTCGACGAAGTCCGAGCCGGAGATGCTGAAGAACGGCACGCCGGCCTCACCCGCGATCGCGCGCGCGAGGAGCGTCTTGCCGCTGCCTGGCGGCCCGAGAAGCAGCAGGCCCTTCGGGATGCGTGCGCCGAGCGCTTGGAACTTCTTCGGATACTTGAGGAACTCGACGACTTCGGCGAGCTCTTGCTTGGCCTCATCGACGCCGGCGACGTCGGCGAACGTGACTTTCGGCCGGTTCTCGGAGTGCAGCTTCGCGCGGCTGCGCCCGAACGAGAGCGCCTGGTTGCCCCCCGATTGCGCCTGCCTGAAGACGAACAGAATGATGATGATGACGAGGACGAACGGTCCGATCGTCGTCAGCAAGAAGTATGTGTTCTGGTTCGTGTTGTTCGTGTCGAACTGGAAGCGCACGTCGTGCGACTTCAGCTCTTTCGCGAGATCGTTCTCGACGCCGGCCTGGATCGGGATCGTCTCGGTCGTCCCGTTGCGCTTGAACGTGACCGAATTCTGGCCGATGACGACGACGTCTTGGAACGACTGCGGTTGCGTGTCGACCATCTGGATGAAATCGCTGTAGGTCGGAGGCTTTTGCGCCTGGCCGCCTTTCGTCTGCATGTACCAGACATACGACAAGCCGATTATCGCCAAGAAGACCGCTGACCAGATGATGTTGCGAACGAGTCTCGCCAAAGGGAGTGTCTCCTGCCCGGCCAGCCGTGACCGGGACGTCCGTCCTACTATATACGTTCGGCGGACGTCTGAAGTTTACATATATAAGGGAGATTTCTGAACCGTTCTTGGTGGTCTAAACCGTAACCTACCAGGAAGGCGTCGGGGGCGTCCAGACCTACGAAATCAACTGTGACGCCTTCGTGCCTGTGGAACGGTTTATCGAGCAGGACGCACGCCCGCAGGCTGGCGGGGCCATGGCTGCGGATCGCAGCCAACAGGCGACCGAGCGTCACACCTTCATCGACGATATCCTCGACGAGAATGACGTGTCGTCCCTTGAGGTCGCCGTCGATATCCTTCACGATCCGAACGTCGCCGGCTCCTGTGCTTCGACCCGTTCCATACGATGTCACAATCATGAAATCGATGGTGAGCGGATAGTCGCCGAGCGCACGCATGAGATCGCCGATGAAGATCGCGGCGCCTTTGAGCACGCCGATGAGAAGCACCGGCTCGCCCGCGTATGCGACGCGGATCTGGGCCGCGATCTTTTCGATCGCGCTTGCGATCTGCTCCGCGCCGAAAACGACCTCGAGCGATTCACCGCGCCGCAGAGCCGGCTCGACCATCATACTTGATGTATCGGCAGCGGCGGTTCCCAACGGACTTCGATCACCCGTCGACCCGGACGAGCCGCAAAAGCGGCGCTCGCGCGCACGCCGACCGCCGCGGCGATCGAGCCGTTCTTGCAGAGCAGCGGCACGTGGCGACGCTGTTCGAGCGGTAGCCCGGCTTTGCCAAGAAAACGCGCCATCCCGACGGTGCCGCGCCTGCCGGCGGGGACGAAACGGTCGCCAGTCCGCGGCGATCGCACGACAAGCTCCGCGCCGGGCGGCAGCAGCTCGGAGTCGAGTAGGATGGTACGAGAAGCCGGCGCACGCTCGTCACCAGATCTACGAGCGGCTCGGGCCGCGATACGACGCATGGTGATCGAGCCGCCGCCCCAGGCGATGTTCAGCCTCGTGCACGGTGCCGCGATGGTGAGCGCTTCGCCGTCGCGCGAGCGCCGGCTCGCCGCGATCGGCGTGAACGTCGCGCGCCCTGCCGACAGTTCGGCCTTCGCACGCCCGGCGTGAAACGACCCGCCGCGACGCGTACGGATCGCGCTCGCGATCGCGGCGCAGTGCGCGAACGTGAAATCGCGCGCGACGCCTGCGACGCGGCGGACTTCGATCCGGAGGACGCGCCGCAAGAGGGCGTCGGGCAACCGGCGGAGTTCCGACGCGACGAGCGACGCGCCGTCGCGCGAGCGCACGCGCCGCCACGCCGAGGCAGCGACCGCGTCGAGCAGCGCCTTGTCGTCGTTGGCGATCGCCGCGCCGCGCGCGATCGCTTGACGCGAACCCGGCGCGATCGATTCGAGATCGAGCAGCACCCGGCGGATCGCGTTGCGCCGGAAGCGATCGTCCGCGTTCGTCTCGTCCTGCGCGACCGCAACACCGTTCAGCCGCGCGTACTCGGCCAAGAGCGCTTTCGGCGCCCACAAGAGCGGCCGGACGATGTCGACATCTGCGCCGATCGACCGGCGCGGCCGCATCGCAGCGATGCCATCGATGCCGCTTCCGCGGAGCAGCGCCATGAGCGATGACTCGGCGACGTCGTCGCGTTGATGACCTGCGATCACGATAGAAGCGCGTTGCGACCGAGCGAACTCGGCGAGCGCCTTATAGCGCCGTGCGCGAAGGCGCGCCTCGGGTGAACTGCCTTCATCCACCTCACCGGCAAGACGAACGCTCGCGAGCTCGGCGCCGGATGCCCGCGCTTGCGCTTTCACCGCGCGCTTGTCTTTGGTGATATTCGCTCGGGGGCGCACGTCGTGGTCGACGTAACAGGCGATCAACTGCGCGGTTGGTCGAGCGCTTCGAACCGCGAACAGAGCGGCGGCGCTGTCCGAGCCCCCGGAGCATGCGACGACGATCCTCGATGGGCCGCTCGGAATGCCGAGCATGTCGCAGGCGGTGCGGACGCGCGTTTCGACGTCGTCGATCAGCCGCGCGTCAGCCTCGTCGCGCGACTCGTTCGATCTCGCGACGGACTTCGCGTTCTTTGATCGCTTGCCGCTTGTCATGCGTTTTCTTTCCGCGCCCGAGCCCCAGTTCCACCTTGACGTTGCCGCGTTTGAAATAGGCGCGCAGGGGGATGAGGGTGAGCCCCTTCTCTTGGATCGTGCCGACGAGCCGTTTGATCTCGAGGCTGTGGAGGAGCAGCTTGCGATCGCGCTTCGGCTCGTGCTGCGAGAAGAACGTGCCGCGATCGTACGGCGGTATGTGGACGTTCACGAGCCACGCTTCGCCGTTGCGCAACCGGACGAAACCGTCGCCGAGGCTGCAGCCGCCGGCCCGCATGCTCTTGACTTCCGTGCCCGTGAGCACGATGCCGGCCTCGATCTTGTCGACGAAAGAGTATTCGTGATAGGCGCGCCGGTTCGAGGCGATCGGCTTGATGCCGTCGTCAGCCACCGTCGCGGCCGCCTTCTTCGGTCCCGAGCTCCGTCAAGAACCGCGCTTTGCCTTCGGCGTACAGCGTGCCGTCTTCGCCGCGCAGCGTGCTCTCCATCTCCATGACGCGCCCGCGGCGGCCCTGCACCTTGCCTTCGACCACAAGCGGCGCGTCGGTCGGCACGGCTTTGCGGAAGCGCACTTCGATCCGCGCCGTCACCGCGCGCTCGCCCGCGGCGATCGCCGCATGCGCCATCGCTTCGTCGAGCAGCGTCGCGACGATGCCGCCGTGCATGATATTCGACCAGCCGCCGAATTCGCGCCGCGGCACGACGCGGCTTTTCGCCGTGCCGTCGCCGTAGTCGAAGGTCATCCGAAGTCCGGTCGCGTTGTCGGGCCCGCAAGCGAAACAGCGCCGGTCGTCGGCCAGGCGCGGCTTCATCGGCTCCGTCGGCTTCATTGTATCTTGCCGGCGCGGATGCGATCGAGCTGCGCTTTCGCGTACTCCGGCTCTTCGCCGAACGTCACCGCGTCCGCATAGGCCTTCTTCGCGAGCTCGAGCTCGTGGAGCTTGAGGTAGAGATCGCCGAGGAGCGGCAATCCGAACTGGCCGGCCTCGCCGACGTGGCCGCCGTCGAGATCGATCGCGGTCTTCAAATACGCGACGCCGGCGTCGTACTGGCCGAGATCTTCCATGACCGAGCCGAGGTGGAAGTATGCGTCCGCGTAGCCGGGGATGAGGTTCGGGATGTCGATGAGATACGTCAGCGCGCGCTGCGGGTCGCGCAGATCGTTCTGATAGATGCCCGAGAGGTACTCGAGCGCGAGGATATCGTGCGGCTCCGATGCGATGGCCGAGAGAAATTCCGCCTTCGCGCGATTCGTCGACTCCTCACCGAGCCGATAGATGCCGAGCCCGACGTGAGCGCCGGCGAGCGTGGGCTCGGACGCGACCGCTGCGTCGAGCGCGTCTTTCGCGTCGCTCGACCTCTGCGGCACCGTCTGCGCCTCGAAGAGGTATGTGTAGGCGAGGCGGGTCTGCGCGATGGCGTCCTTCGGATGTTTGACGACCTCGTCTTCCTCATCGTTCGCGAGCGAATCGAGCGCGTCTGGACCGACGTTGCTCACCGCCGCGTTCATGAGCGAGAGCGCGAGCGAATCGGTCGGCGCGATCTTCAGCGCCGCGTTGAAGTCGGTACGCGCATCATCGAAGCGCTTGCCGTAGAACGCCGCGAGCCCCGTGTTGAGATCGGATACGAAAGCATGGTCCGTGTAAGGATCGGCGTTCGACGCCGCGGCGAGCGCCGGCGCGCACGACATCGTCGCACCCACGATCAAGAGCGCTGCAGCGATCGAGGTCTTCATCAATATCCGAGCGCCAGCCGGTCGGCGAGCTGCGAGGGAAGTCGAGCGCTTTCGATCCGCTCCTGGACCGCACGCACGTCGTACGTCACCCTCCGCACGTCGACGTATGCCTCGTCGACGTCGATCACGGCGAACGCCGCCTGCGGATTCCGGTCGCGCGGCTGGCCGACGCTGCCGGGGTTGACGATGTAACGATATTCGTCGGATATGTCGATCCGTCCGCCGTGGAGCAGACGCTGCTGGAACGTCCGGCCCGACTTCTCTTGGTAGTAGACCTCGGCGATGTGGCTGTGGCCGACGAACGTCAGCGACGCGTCCGTGCGCCCGAACGCCGCCTGCGCATCGACGACGTCGAGGATGTAATCGAAGTGGTAGACCGGCGCGCCGTGGACGATGTCGAACGTCGGAAACGTCCGGACTCGCGGCAGCGAGGCCAAATATTCGAGGTGTTCGCGCGACAGCGCGGCTCGATTCCACTCGATCGCCTCGCGCGCGAGCGGACTGAAGTAGTCGATGCCGGACTCGTTCGCGGCAGCCTCATCGTGATTGCCGGCGATCGAGACGCAGTTCCGTCCGATGAGCGTCGCGCAGCACTCGTTCGGGCTCGGGCCGTAACCGACGATGTCACCAAGACAGATCAGGCCGTCGATCTGCAGCGAGTCCAACTCGCCGAGGACGGCAGAAAGTGCTTCCATGTTCGAATGGACGTCGGAAATGATGCCGTAGCGCATAAGAGCGGTGGGGGATCGCCTCGTAAGCTGCGGGTGTTTCTCGTCGCCGGCGACGCCTACCTTTGGTCGATATCTTCAGCCCACTACTTGACTATCGCGAGTTTGTCGACCACCGATGTCACGCCTTTGACGCCGTGGACCGTTTGATCAACGACCGCCTTGTGCGCCGGCGATGGCACGTGCCCCGTCAGCGTCACGACGCCGCGATGCACGTCGACGTGGATGTCCGCCGCGTTGACACCCGTCTGCGCGACGAGCGCGCCGTGCACTTTCGCCGATAGCGCCAGATCTGCTTCGATTTCTGCCGCCGTCGGCGCAGATGCATCGACGACGACTTGATCGTCGAGCGTCTCGACGCCCTTGACGCTGCGCGCCGCCTTGTCGATAGCTGCGCGTTCACCCATATTCGCGATCTTGCCGGTGAGCGTCACGACACCGTTGCTGCTGGAGACGTGTACGAGACCGACCGTCGCGGCGTCGATGCCGGCGATGGTCACTTGCACCTGAGCGGCGAGCAGTGCGTCATCTCCAGCCGAGCGCGCCTTATCGGTTCCGTTCTGACCGCAGTCGACGAGCGACAGAGCCAGCGCGATAACTGGTATGCTCGCGATCGCGCGCAGAGCTTGCAAACGTGCTTCCATTGTTATCCGACCTCCGAGCCCATACCGATGTATTCCCATCCGAGGGCACCGCTAGCGCTGGCAACCGCTCCGAGCGCCGCCGGAACGGCGATCGCCCAAGGAAAGCGATGACCCGGCCCGTCCTCCCACACGATCGCATAAAGCGCCGGCTTGCCCTCTTCGAACGCAAGCGCGAACTGTTCCGCGAGGAATTTCGTGGTCCTCGCCGACGTGCGCATTCCGGCCGCGATCGATGCGGCCGTTTCCCAGGGGTCCTCCGAGGTCCGACGCTCGAGCTCGACGGCCGCACCAGTGCTCGAGTGGCTTGCGCTGCGCGCTTTAGCGATACCCTCCCGGCGCGACCCGATGACGAGCAGCGTGCGACCTTTTCCCAAACGTGCTTGGACGCGCTCGAATGAACCGTCGCGCACGATGATGCCTGCGGCATCGGCCGTACCTTCTTCGAGCGCCTCGCCGCTCTCGTCAGCCGTCCACCGGCAGCGGAATCCCGCGAGCGCGGCGAGCTCCTCGATGAGCGGATCGTATGGACCGGCGAAAAGCGGCATCGATGTGTCGTCGCTTTCGCGCAGCGGCGTCCATTCGACGGCCACGTGACGCACGTGATGCGCCGTGCCGCTTCGCAGACGAAAGCGCGCGTCGGCGCGCGCGAGACGATAGAGGCCGCCGCCGATGTCCGGCAGCGGATCGACGATCGCGCGCGGGCTGCCGGGCGCGGTGAGCACCGTCGCGAGCGGCCATTCGTCGCGCGAACCATCCGTGTCGACATCTCTCGCGAGTCGTGCGCGCCGCGCCTGCGTATCGGCGAAACCGCCGAGCCTTCGGAGCAGCGGCGCGACGTACGCTTCGAAAGCGAAATGGCACGACGCCGGATAGCCGGGCAGGTTGACGATCGCGACGCCGCCGCTGTGTCCGAGGATCACCGGCCGCCCAGGTCGCGTCGCGACGCCGCGGACGTCGATCGCACCGACCCGTTCGATCGTGCGCGCGCCGCGATCGCGCGCGCCGTTCGAAGAGCCGGCCAGCAGCGCGACGACGTCGGAGTTGGCGACCGCGTCCGTCAATGCATCGAGAAGCGCGCCGTCGTCATCGGCGATGACAGCCGTCACCGTGACCTCCGCGCCGAGCGCGCGCGCGGCTGCGGCGATCATGGGCGAATTGCTGTCGATGACGGAGCCGGGCTTCGAAGGGGCTCCCGCCGCGACGACCTCGTCGCCGCTCGGGATGACGGTGAGACGCGGCTTGCGCACGACGTCGATGGTCGTGCAGCCGCTCGCGATGAGCGCGGCGCAATCGACCGGACGCAATGCGACGCCCGGCCAACCGATCGCGACTCCTGGGGGCACGTCGTCACCCGGGAGGCGAACGTGTTTTCCGATCGCGATGCGCTCTGCCACGACGATCGTCTGACCGTCGACCACGACAGCCTCGATCGGGATCACCGCGTCCTTGTCGCGCGGCACCTTCGCGCCGGTGTCGACCGGCGTCGCATCAGTGCCTAACGTCAAGCGTTTTGGATTTGCCGCCGACGCATCGCGGAGGTCGGCGGCGCGCACCGCGAAACCGTCCATCGCAGCAGCACGATACGTCGGACAGGGTTCTTTCGTGCGCGTGACGTGCGCGGGCGCGCGCCCGACGGCGTCGTGGAGCGCGATCGCCTCGGCCGCAAGTCGATCCGGACATCCGGCGTCGCGCAGGTGCGTCCACCACGTCCGCACGGCCTCGGCGAACGGCGTCGCGTGCGGCGCGCCGCCGTCCGTCACGGCCGCGGCGGAGCGCTTAGCGGCCACGCGTCGACGCTCGTGCCGGCGTCGATGCGGCCGATGCCGAGCGGCACGGTGACAAGCGCGTCGGCGAACGCGAGGATGTGCATCATCGCCGACGTGCCGAACAGGGGCCGCGCGCGGACCTCGCCGTTATCGCGATGGAGCGCGACCGGAATGCGGTGTTCGAGCGTCGGGCTCACGTCGATCGTCTGCGAGAGGATCGCTCGCACGGCGACGTCGTTCGGCATTCGGTCGAGCATCCGCAGCAAGATCGGCTTGCCCAAAGTCTCGAGCATGACGAGCGCGGAAACGGGATTGCCGGGAAGTCCGATCACGGGCTTGTCGCCGACCGCACCGAGCACGGTCGGACGACCGGGTTTCGCCCGGACGTGATGGACGATGACGCCGGGCGGCCCGGCGGCCTGCACGACGTCGGGGGTGAAGTCGCGCTCGCCCGCCGACGATCCGCCCGAGATGACGACCGCATCGCACTCGTCGAGCGCGCGTTTGAAGGCTGCTTCAAATGTCGTGCGGATATCGGGAACGCGATCGTACTGCACGGGCTCGAACCCCATCGCCGCAAGCGCCCCCGCGAGCGAGAAACGGTTGATATCCCGGATCTCTCCGGGATGGATGGGATCGCCCGGCGCGACGAGCTCGTCGCCGGTGAGCAGCATGCCGACGCGCGGCCGTTCGTAGACGTCAATCGTATCGATCCCGGCGCCCGCGAGCATCCCGACGCGAGCCGGCGTCAAAACTGTCGCCGAATCGAAGAGCAGATCGCCGCGGCGCACATCGGCGCCGCTGCGGGTGATGTTGTGCTCGGCATCGGAAGCGTCGCGTACGGTCGCGATGCGATCGTACTCTTCCGTATCCTCGATCATGACCGCAGCATCGGAGCCGGGCGGCAAGGCGCCCCCGGTCGAGATGCGCATGGCCTGACCGCGCGCGATCGGGCCCGGCGGCGCGGCGCCCATCGCCACTTCGCCGACGACTCTCACCGTCGCAGGTCTTTCCCGCGATGCACCGGCGACATCGTCTGCGATGACGGCGTAGCCGTCGACGCGCGATCTCGAGAACGGAGGCACGTCCTCGACGGCCTGGATCGGGCCTGCGAGCGTACGCCCGACGGCGTCACGCACGCTCACGCGGACAGTTCTAGCGCGGCGGAGTGGGACCTCAGCCATCGCCGCAAGTGCTTCGGCGATGGTGACGCGGTTGCGCGGGACCTCGATTAGTGGCGTCGCTCACACCCTCCGAGAGCGGCCGCACGGCGGCCGATATTTTTAACGTGGGGGACTTCGCCACGCGCCCGCGCCGTGCGAGCCTGGCATCCTTTGTCGCGGCCCGATAGCGACCCTCGCTCCGCGCCCGAACCGCTCGCGTAAAATTGGAGGCTCGATGTATCCGGTCAAGATGGATGACTTGCTGAAGGCGACCGTCGAGAAGGGAGCTTCCGACCTACATCTCGTCGTCGGCAGCCCGCCGATGATCCGGCTTCACGGCCGTCTCGAACCGCTCACGACGGATAACGTGTCGCCGGCTGTCGCGCAAGAGCTCATCATGTCCATCACCAAGAAGGAAGAGACCGATGCGCTCATCGAGCATCGCGAGGTCGACTTCGCGTACTCGCTGCCTGGTGTGTCGCGCTTCCGCGTCAACGCGTGCTATCAGCGCGACAGCATCAGCGCCGTCATGCGAGCGATTCCCGGCCTGCCGCCGGCGCTCGAGGAGATGGACCTCCCCCCGATCGTCGCCGAAGTGACGAAGAAACCGCGCGGACTTGTCGTCGTCACGGGCCCGACGGGATCGGGCAAATCGACGACGCTCGCCGCGATGATCAACTTCATCAACCGTCGTGAGGCGGTACGGATCGTCACGATCGAAGACCCGATCGAATTCCTCCATCAGAACATCAAGGCGGTCATCAGCCAGCGCGAAGTCGGACGCGATACACTCTCGTTCAAGAACGCGCTTCGCTCCGCGCTTCGCCAGGATCCCGATGTCATACTCGTCGGTGAGATGCGCGATCTCGAGACGATCTCGCTCGCGCTCACCGCTGCCGAAACGGGCCATCTCGTCTTCGGTACGCTTCACGTCACGTCCGCACCGGAGTCGATCAACCGCATCGTCGACGTCTTCCCGCCCGAGGCGCAGGAGCAAGTGCGCCTACAACTCGCGGGCGTGCTCGAAGCGGTTTTCACGCAGACGCTCGTTCCGCGTGTCACCGGCGACGGCCGAGTATGCGCGATGGAGATCCTCGTCGGCACACCCGGCGTGCGCAACCTCATCCGCGAGAACAAGCCCGCGCAGATGATGAACGCTATCCAGACCGGCTCGTCGGTCGGCATGATGTCGCTCGAGAAGAGCTTGGCGGCGTTCGTCGCTGACGGTCGGATCTCGCTCGAAGCGGCGCTCGAGAAATCGTCGCACCCCGACGAGCTCAAGCGGATGTGTTCGGAGAGCGCTCCGAAGACGCGCTTCGCCTCCAACTTCTAACGCATCGACGGGTCGCTTGTAGCGGTCGTGCTTTAGCTCGACCGAGTAGGGCATGGACCGCTCGTCCGATAATAGCGGCCCATGCTCGACCGCGCGCTCATAAGAGAAAATCCAGACCGCGTCCGGCGCGCGCTGGGCCGCCGCCAGCTTTCGAGCGCCGTCGTCGACGAGTATCTCGAAATCGATCAGCGTTGGCGCGCCGCCGTCACCGCGCTCGACGTCTTGAAGTCCGAGCGCAATAAGCTCTCGGCCGAGTTCGCCGCGGCAAAAGGGAAAGCGCCCGACGTGCTTGCGGCGCTGCGCGAGCAGTCCACGAAGATCGGCGAGCGCATCAAAGAGCGGGAGCACGAAGCGACCGCGCTCGATGTGCGGCTCGCCGCGCTGCTCGCCAACGTGCCGAACGTCCTCGCCGACGACGTGCCCGACGGCGCCGACGAACGCGCGAACGTCCAGCTGCGGGCCCACGGCACGCCGCCGGCGCTGGGATTCGAGCCTCGCCCGCACTGGGAGATCGGCGAGCGGCTCGGCATACTCGATTTCGAACGCGGCGTATCGCTCGCGCGCAGCCGCTTCACGGTTCTCACCGGCCTCGGGGCGCGGCTAAACCGTGCGCTCGTCAACTTCTTCCTGGAACGGAACACGGCGGCAGGGTTCACGGAGATCGCGCCTCCTTTGCTCGTCAATCGGGAGAGCGTCGAGGCGACCGGTCACCTATCGAAGTTCAGCGACCTCATGTTCTCGGTCGAAGACGGCTCGCTGTTCCTCTCGCCGACGTCGGAGGTGCAGCTCGTCAATCTCCATCGCGGCGAGACGCTCGAGAACGGCGCCTTGCCGAAACTCTACACGGCCTATACGGCGTGCTTCCGCGAAGAGGCCGGCGCCGCTGGCAAAGATACGCGCGGACTGATCCGCCAGCACCAGTTCGAAAAAGTCGAACTCGTCTCGCTGTGCCGCCCCGAGGAGAGCGCTGCGATCCACGAACGGATCGTCGCGTTAGCCGAAAGCTTGCTACGCGCGCTCGAGCTGCCGCACCGCGTGATGCTCCTGTCTTCCGGCGATACCGGGTTCGCGTCGCAGAAAACGTACGACATCGAAGTCTGGCTGCCCGCGCAGAACACGTATCGCGAGATCTCGTCGTGCAGCAATTGCGGCGATTTCCAAGCCCGGCGCGCCAACATCCGCTATCGCCCCGGACCGAAATCGCGACCGGAGTTCGTCCATACGCTCAACGGCTCGGCGCTCGCCGTCGGGCGGACGCTTGTCGCGATACTCGAGAATTATCAACAGGCCGACGGATCGGTCCGCGTTCCCCATGTCCTCAAGCCGTACATGAACGGCGTCGACGTCATCGCCTGACCGCAACCATCACAGGGAGCGGTCGAGATTTATCTCGACCGCCGCGGCCTGACGGTACTGATTACAGTCAAGACCGACCGTACGTTCGGAATTGTGCGGTTTCAGACAAAGTAGTACCGTTTATTCTGTGGGGCAGCCAACCTCACGGAAAGCCGTCGTCATGATATGCGACATATGCGGCGAGGACAGGTCTGGCATCATCATGATTGTCGATCAAGACGGACGCTATGTAGTCTGTCCTGATTGCGCGCGTCTCATGCCACCATCGTTCTGGAAACAGGAGCCACGCGAGCCCGAGGAATCGGACGAGCAGACCGGATAGCTACGGCTCTGCGTTCTATGCGGCGCTTCCCAGCCATCTTCTCCCAGTGCCCTGACGACTTCGCGACCTCGCTATGAAAGGCCGCGGCGGTCGAGATAAATCTCGACCGCTCCCTTTATCTTATGTATGTGTCGGTGATGGCGAGGCCATCGCGGTAGGCGATGGAGACGGCGTCGCGGTCGCAAGGCCGGGCGCGGGTGCCGCCGACGAGCCGGGCGCGGGCATGGCGAAGATCGAATCGTCTATCGCGACGTTCACTTGCTCCGATGTGATCGTCTCAACTGTCGTGCCTAGTCCAGGCGAGGTAGTCACGACCGTCTTGGGGTAACGTTCGCCTGCCGAACCAACCTGGTAGTTCGAAAGGTTCGCCGATTGCTCCGTATCGCTAACCTTAGTGATAAAGTACGTGGCCGGATCGACGAGCATAGTCGCCTCAGGGCAATCCTTTTCGATGACGTCCAAGGACTCATATTCTTTGCCGTCGACCGTCGCTCTGCTCGACCGCACGGACATCACCGGCGGACCCGCGGCCGATTGTAGCAGCGTGAGGATCGGGTCGATCGCCTGGCAGCGAAAAGTAGATAAATCGCTGCCGCTCATCTCCTGGACGTGTCCGTAGGAGTCGCGCACCCAGCCACGCGTACCATCAAATCCGTAAGTCTCGGTTATACGCATCGCGGGTACTTGGACGACTCGGACCAGTCGATTGGGCCGTTCGTAGGTCATCGTTATCGTCGCTGCCTCGCCCTGGAATGGCAATGAGACGACGACGACGCGCGTCTTGATCGAATCGAGAACGGCACTGCCGCCGTACGCTTCGATCATCTTCGCGATGACCGGATTTATCTTCGTCGCGCCGGCAGACGGAGCGACGGATGCGATCGCCGCCACGACAAGGGCGGCGCAGACCAGGCCGAAAGCTCTCGCTCTCATGCGTTTTCCTCAGGATGACTCTAGATGATTGCGGGACGTGGGTCGCAAGCCGCCCCAAATCATCGTGCGTGAAAAGCGCCTGAAAGGCCTTCCGCGCTCGCACGCCCACACTGCAAGGAACCTACGCCGGACGGTGAACTGTGGTCTTCGGCGCACGGACGTTCCGGTCCGTGCGATTCCGCAATCATCTAACGCACCGAGAGGCATTTCTCGTTCCGCGCTGACTGGGGGTAGTTCTTCCATGAGACGATTTTTCTATGCGACGCTGGCGGTGCTCGCGCTCTTCGTCGCGCCCGCGACCGTAAGAGCCGATGATTCGGGCGGTGGCGGTGGACCCGCGCCGTATGCCGATTTCACGAAGGGCGCCCAGGCCCAGCGCGGATTGTTCACCGTGTGGCGCAAGGACGGCAAAGTGTTCCTCGAGCTCTCGCCCAAGCAGCTCGACGTCGACTTCATCCAGACGGCGGTACCGCGCAACGGCATCGGCGGCTACTTCTTCTTCAACGGCTCGACCGATTTCGCGCCCGCGCGTCTCATCCGCTTCACGAAGGTCGACGACAAAGTAGCGATCTCATGGCCGAACACCGATTTCATCGCGACGAACGATTCCGCGGCGCTCGCGATCTCGCAGACGTTCGCGTCGTCGACCGTCGACGTCGCGCCGATCGCCTCGACTGACGACGCGACCGGCGACGTCGTCTTTGACGCGTCGCCGTTCCTCGGCGACATTCTCGACATCGCCACGACGTTGAAGAATGTCCTTAACGTCCAAGATCCGGAGAACGGCTACCGGCTCGATCCGCAGCGCACGTACTTCGGCCCGACGAAGGCGTTCCCGGACAACGTCCTCATCGAGGCCGATCAGACCTTCGCATCCGATCTGCCGAACGTCATCGATAACGTTCCCGACCCGCGCTCGCTGCTCATCAAGGTCGACTACAACATCGCAAGCGCGCCGGACAACTCCGACTTCATGCCGCGGCTCGCAGACGATCGCGTCGGCTACTTCGACAACACGCATCTCGAGTTCGGTAACGACAACGTCCGCTCGCGCGATGTGCGCTACATCATCAAGTGGGATCAGCAGCCGTCGGATCCGAGCAAACGCGTTTCGCCGTCGAAACATCCGCTCGTCTTCTACTTGAGCAGCACGATCCCGCCGGAATACCGGCCGGCGGTGCGCGACGCGCTCCTCACCTGGAACAAGGCGTTCCTACCGCTCGGGATCAGCGACGCCATCGTCGTCAAGGAGCAGCCGGATCCGTCCGTCGACCCGACTTGGGACGCCGACGACATCCGCTACAACGTCGTCCGCTGGCTCACCGAGAGCAACAGCGGCGGCTTCGCGGAAGCTCAGCTCGTCTACGATCCGCGCACTGGCCAGGAGTTCCACACGGGCATCGTCATCGACGCGGATCTCATGCAGTTCGGAAGCATCTCGTATCCGTTCGAAGTGCAGCCGAACGTCACCGCGACGAAGACGTTCTCCGGCACGGAGGCGCTCTACGCGCAAGGCATGCGGCGTGAGGCGAGCTTCGGCATCGAAGCGCTCCAGATGATGGGGCTGATGAGCTACCAGGTACCCTCGCAATACAAGTACGACTTCCTCAAATCGATCGTGCTCCACGAGTCCGGCCACGACATGGGCCTGCAGCACAATTTCATCGGCTCCGACGACTACACGCAAAAAGAGCTGCAAGACAAGTCGTTCACGTCGCGCTACGGCGTCGCGACGTCGGTGATGGAGTATTCGCCGATCAACTTGTGGCCGAAGGGCTACCACCAGGGCGACTTCTACCAGCTGACCCTTGGTCCATACGACTACTACGTCATCCACTGGGGCTACGCGAAGATCGCCGGGGCACGCTCGCCGCAAGATGAGGTTCGGACCCTCAACAGCTGGGCGTCGGCTTGGTCGGATCCGCGCTATCGCTTCGCGTCAGATGAAGACGTCGCGTGGGCAGATGCGCACGCCGTCGACCCGCGCGTCAACCATTGGGATCTGTCCAACGATACGCTCGGCTGGTGCGACACGCGCATCAAGCTCGCGAGCGATCTCATCAACGGTCTCGACAAACGCTTCCCGCAGGCGGGCCAGTCGTACGAAGAAGCGCGCGATGCGTTCGGCGTCGCGATGGGCGAGTATCTGACGTGCGCGGTCATGCCCGAGCACTTCATCGGCGGAGAATGGCTGTCGCGCGCGCATGCAGGCGACCCGAAAAGCAGCGCGCCGCTGACGCCGGAACCGCGCAGCGAAGAACAGCGCGCCTTTTCGATGCTCGACCACTACGTCTTCGGCGACAGCGCGTGGCAGTTCTCGCCGAAGCTTCTCAACGGCATGACGTACGCCGAGTGGTCGCCGTTCTGGGAAAACGGCTCATGGGCGTACAACCCGTCCGACCGCCACGACATCCCGGTCGCCGAGCTCGCGGAGGGCATCCAAGACCAGGAACTCCATATCATGTTCCAGCCGCTCATGCTCAACCGCATCGACGATATGTCGCTGCGCTCGAAGCCGGGTCAGACGATGAGCCTCACCGATCTCTTCTCGTGGACGCAAGCGAGCGTCTTCGGCGATCTGCGCGGCAAGCAGATCGGATCTATCTCGCTCATCCATCGCAGCGAGCAGCAGAGCTATACGGCGCTGCTTTCAAGCTTGCTGCTCACCCCCGCGCCGGGGACGCCGTACGACGCGCAAGCGCTCGCGCGGCTCGAGCTCACCGACCTCCAGTCGAACCTGCGGTCGGCGCTCGCATCGACCAAACTCGACACGATGACCCGTGCGCACCTCGAAGACCTCCAAGTCAGGGTCGGGCGGACGCTCGACGCGCGGACGGTCGTTCCCGCGGGCGGCTAGTCCTTGTAACAAAGCGCGTTACGGGCAGGTCCATCGTGCAGAAAGGTAATCACTGCCGTGAACCTGCCCGCAACCCGGATCGGTCTCTTCGTCTTCCTCTCGGTGATCGCCGTCGCTGCCGTCGCCGGCGGTGTGGCGCTCTCGCGCCGGCCGGCTCCGGTCGAGGACGCGCTCCACGCGTATTGGGGTGCCTCGGCGGGCTAGGGCCTACGGATATGCCTTGCAAGCCGTAAAGCCGAGCGCAGCTCGGCTTTTTTAGTCCAACAGCAGGCGGGCCAAGCTCGGCAGCCCTTCGGCGTAGGTGGGATGCACGTGGACCGAGCGCTCGAGGACGCGCCACGTCGATCCGGCTTCCATGTGTGCGAGGATGACGTGGACGAGCTCGCCGGTCTCGTAGCCGACAAGCGTCGCCCCGAGGATCTTCGCGCTCTGCTTGTCGACGACGAGCCGGAAAAAGCCGACCGTTTGCCCCCACTCGACGGCGCGCGCGACGTCCCCGATCGGCAACGTGACGGCGCGCACATCGCGGCCGGTCTTGCGCGCTTCGTCCGCCGTCATCCCGACACGCGCGACCTGCGGCTCCGTAAACGTCGTGTAGGCGAGCACGCGATCATCTCGCGTCCGGATACCACCGGCGAGGATGTCTTCAAGACGACGGTGATCTTCCCAGGATACGTGGGTGAACGCCGGCTGGCCCGCGACGTCGCCGATCGCATAGACGCCGGTGCAGCTCGTCGCGAAACGCGCGTCGATCCCGATGTTGCCGCGCTTGTCGAGCGCGATGCCAGACTTCTCCGGTGCGAGCGCCTCTGCGTTCGGACGGCGGCCGACGGCGACGAGCAGCGCGTCGGCCTGCAACGTAGAACCGTCGTCGAGTTCCATCTCGAAGGCGCCGTCGTAGCGGATCGCGACCGCCTGGCGGCCGAGATGGAGCGACATGCCGTCTGCCAGCAGCCCTTGCGCGAGCGCCTCCGACGCGTCCGGTTCTTCGCGCGCGAGGACACGCGCGTTCGAATCGACGACGTGCACCTCGCAGCCGCAGCGAGCCATGCCCTGACCGAGTTCGAGCCCGATGTATCCTCCGCCCATGACGAGCAGGCGTTTCGGCAAAACGCGCTGATCGAAGAAGGTGAGGTTCGTCATGTAGGGCGTGCCGGCGAGGCCGTAAACCATCGGCACGAGCGGCGACGTGCCGGTGTCGATGACGATGAGCGGCGCTTCGAACTGTTCGCCGCCCGCCGTGACGATGCGCTCGCCGCTGAACGACGCCTCGGCTCGCACGACGCGGATCCCGGCGGCCGCGACCCGTTTCTCGACGCTCTGCATGAACTCGTCGCGTATCGCGCGCACGCGATCCATCGTCGCGCCGAAATCGACGCTGACGTCGCCGCGTACGCCGAGCTTTTCGCCGTGGCGCGCGCGGCCCGCGGTGTGCGCGGCGGCGAGGAACGCTTTCGACGGCGTGCAGCCGTAGTTGACGCACGAGCCGCCTAGGCGTCCCCGGTCGATGAGCACGACGCGCTCGCCGCGCTTCGCGCGATCGACCGCGAAGGGCACGCCTCCCTGACCGCTGCCGATGACGATGACGTCCACGCTCTCCATGTTCGTCTAGTCCTTAGCGCTTCGGCCGTCGTATTGGGCGACTTGGCGGATCATCTTCGCGACGATACCGGTCCAGCCGGTCTGATGGCTCGCGCCCAAGCCGGCGCCGTCGTCGCCGTTGAAATATTCGTAGAACGGGATGTGATCGCGCCAATGCGGGTCGGTCTGGAATCTCTCGGACGCACCGAAGACCGCGCGTTTGCCTTGTGAATCGCGGGCGAACAATCCGATGAGCCGGCGCTCGAGCTCCATCGCGACATCCCAGAGATTCATGTACTTGCCCGATCCGGTCGGGCACTCGACCATAAAATCGTCGCCGTAGTAGTAGTGGTACACTTGAAGCGCCTCGATGATGAGGTAATTGATCGGGAACCATACCGGCCCGCGCCAGTTCGAATTGCCGCCGAATGCGCCGGTACGCGATTCGGCGGGCTCGTAGCCGACCATGTGCGTCGTCCCGTTCGATTCGATCATGAACGGTCGCAGCGCATGGTACTTGGAGAGCGCACGCACGCCGTGCGGCGAGAGGAACTCCGATTCGTCGAGCATCCGATAGAGGATGCGCGACAGACGATCGCGGTTGACGATCGAGAGCAGTCGCCGTCCGTCGACGCCGGGCATGACGAAGCTCGCGACGTTGTCCGCTAGATCGGGCCGGTGCGCGAGGAACCACTCGACGCGCGCGCGCAGGTTCGGCAGCTTCTCGCCGAGCGCAGCTTGGGCTGTCGCCACCGCGAAGAGCGGCGCAAGCCCGACTGTCGAGCGAACGCGGAGCGGGTCGTGCTCGCCGCTCGGCAAGTGGAGGACGTCGTAGTAGAAGCCGTCCTCGTCATCCCACAGGCCGATCTCTTTCTCGCCCACGTGGTTCATCGCTTCGGCGATGCGCAGGAAGTGCTCGAAGAACTTGCTCGCGATGTCTTCGTACGCCGGCTTCGTCATCGCGAGCTCGACCGCGATCGTGAGCATGTTCATGCAGTACATGCCCATCCACGCGGTGCCGTCAGCCTGGTCGATATGGCCGCCCGTCGGCAGCTGCGCGTTGCGATCGAAGACGCCGATGTTGTCGAGGCCGAGAAAGCCGCCTTGGAAGATGTCGTTCTCGTCTGCGTCTTTGCGGTTGAGCCACCACGTGAAGTTCATGAGAAGTTTCTGGAAGACGCGTTCGAGGAAGAGCGTGTCCGCGCGGCCGTACATCTCGCGCTCGATGCGGTAGACGCGAAGCGCCGCCCACGCATGGACCGGCGGATTGACGTCGCCGAATGCCCACTCGTACGCCGGCAGCTGACCGTTCGGGTGCATGTACCATTCGCGCGTGAGCAGCGCGAGCTGCTCCTTCGCGAACGCAGGATCGATGAGCGAGAACGTCACGACGTGGAACGCGAGATCCCAGGAAGCGAACCAGGGGTATTCCCATTTGTCCGGCATCGAGAGCACGTCGTCGGCGTACATGTGCACCCATTCGTGGTTGCGGCCGTTAAGACGCTCGGCGGGCGGCGGAGGACCGGCCGGATCCCCATCGAGCCAGCGCTCGACGACGTAGCGGTAGAACTGTTTCGACCAGAGCATACCCGCGAACGCTTGGCGCTGGATCGCGCGTAGGTCGTCGGACATAGCAAACGGCGTGATGCGTTCGTAGAACTCGTCCGCTTCCGCCTTGCGCTTGTCGAACAGATCGTCGAAAGCCGTGCTGAATGCGGCCGGCAGGGATGCGGGCAGCCCCGAGTGGAGGCGCAGGCGGATGACGCGCGTCGCGCCCGCGTCGATCGCGATCGCGTAGCGCAGCGCGCACTTCGTGCCTTCTCCGAGCGGATTGACCGCATCGCTCTCACCGTCGATGATGTAGCGGTGAAATGCGTCCTTCACGTAGTCGATCTCGTTGCGGACTCCGAAAAGCCGCTCGTAGTTCGTCTCGTTTTCGGTGAAGAGCGTTTGCGGTTCGCCTTCGCACTCGAGGAGCATGCGACCGAGACTTGGGTGAAGCGCCTCGACGGCGACGTGCGCCGCGTCGGTGGCACGGTGGAGCGACGGCCTCGGGCTTTGTGGCGCCCACGACCAGGTGTTCCGGAACCAGAGCGTCGGCACCACCTCGATCTCGGCGCGTTCGGGCCCGCGGTTCGTGACGGTGATGCGGATCGACACGTCGTCGACGTCTGCTTTCGCGTACTCGACGAAGGCGTCGAAGTAGCGGTCGCCGTCGAAAATGCCAGTGTCGACGAGCTCGAACTCGGGATCGTTCCTCGTGCGCCGGCGGTTTTCGGCGAGCAGCGCCTCGTAGGGGAATGCGGCTTGCGGATACTTGTAGAGGCACTTCATGTACGAGTGCGTCGGCGTGCCGTCGAGGTAGAAGTAGCACTCCTTGACGTCCTCGCCGTGGTTGCCTTCGTTGCCCGTGAGGCCGTAGAGGCGCTCTTTGAGGATCGGGTCCTTCTTGTTCCAAAGAGCGACCGCGAAGCAGAGGAACTGGTGATCGTCGGAGATCCCAGCGATGCCGTCTTCACCCCAACGATAGGCGCGCGAACGCGCGTGATCGTGCGGGAAATATTCCCACGCGGTTCCGCCGGCGCTGTAGTCCTCGCGGACGGTTCCCCATTGGCGCTCGCTCACGTACGGCCCCCAGCGACGCCATCGCGCTTTGCCGGCGGCGTCATCCTGGAGACGCTGCTCCTCGTGCGTCAGCGGGGTCATGGGCGTCTCTGCGCGGCCAACGTCATCCAAGCCTCCAGCGTCTGCGCCACCGACCAAGCTTGGGCGATGCAACCGCCCGGCGCATGCGGTGCGTCGCCGTCAAAAACTTCAGGGATCTGTCCGAGCCCGTATGCGAAGAGCGCATCCTCGAGCGGCGCGAGCAGCATTCGGGCTGCGCGCGCGTCACCGTACGCGCGATAGTGTGCGATCGCGTATGGGCCGAGCAGCCACGGCCAGACCGTTCCTTGATGGTACGCGCCGTCGCGCCGCGACGGATCACCTTCGTAGCGGCCGGCGTAGCGCGGATCGCTTGGGGCGAGCGTGCGCAAGCCGTACGACGTGAGGAGCGCTCTGCCGCAGGCGTCGACCACCTTGCGCATCCTCGTCTCGTCGAGCAGCGGCTCCGGCAGCGAAATCGCGAAGATCTGGTTCGGCCGCAATGATGCGTCCGCTCCGTCCGGACCATCGAGGACGTCGACGCAGAAACCGAGATCCTGGCGCCAAAATCGCTCGAAACCCGCGCGAGCGTTTGCGGCAAGGCCGTCGAACTTCGCGGGCGATCCGGCCGTCGTCATCGCGAGCCGGCCGGCGGCTGCGAGTGCGTTGACCCAAAGCGCATTCACCTCGACGGGTTTGCCGATGCGCGGCGTGATGACGTTGTCGCCGACCTTCGCGTCCATCCACGTGAGCTGGACGCCCGCCTCGCCGGCGGCGAGCAGCCCGTCCGTCTCGTCCATCTTGATTCCGTGACGCGTGCCGCGAACGTGCCAGTCGACGATCGTGTCGACGACCGGTAGCATCTCGCGCGCGAACGCGGCGTCTTGCGCACTGCTCGCGCACCGCTCGATCGCGAGGATGTACCAAAGCGTCGCGTCGACCGTGTTGTACTCGGGCGCGCCGCCCGTGTCGGGGAACTGGTTCGGGATCATGCCGCGATCGACGAACCGCGCGAACGTCCGGAGCACCGATCGCGCGACGTCGAAGCGGCCGGACCCCAGCGTGAGGCCGGGGAGCGATATCATCGTATCGCGCCCCCAGTCCGTAAACCACGGATAGCCGGCGATGACGGTATCGCCTTCACCGCGCTTGACGATGAACTGGTGTGCCGCGAGCCCCAGGCGATCGATCCACGGCTCGTCCGAGCCTGCGGTCTGTGTGGCACGCAAAGCGGACGCGACATCGCGCTCGCGCGCCGCGAATGCCTCCCACTCGTCGTCCTCGGGCGCGGCCGGCGTTTCGCTTTCGGCGCCGAGAGCAATCGCGCAGCCGGCGCCTTGTGCGAGCGTGATGCTGCCGTGCGCCGCGCAGATGTGATCGTCTCGCGCATCGAGCCCGCGCTCGCGTTCGCGCGCAAGATCGAACCCGTAGTACCACGAGCCGTCGAGCACCCACGCTATCGCGTCCGACATCGCCCAACCCGCCGGCGCACCCGGCGCGGTGGCGAATCGGAAGCCCCCGTGCGACGGCTCGAGCGTCGGCGGCGCACCGCTCGCGCGCGTCGAGCCGTGATGGTCGCGCCCGTCGATGAAGAGGGTGATGCTGAGGTCGACCGGAGCGGACGCGCGCGCGACCTCGTAGCGGACGAACGTGATGTTCGCGCCGCGCTTCATCCAAATGCGCTTTTCGAGGATCGCGTCGGCGAACGCATAGCGCCAGACCGGCGCGGTGCCATCGAGCCTGAACGATTCGATCGACGTGAAGCCGCGCGGATCGACCGTGCCGTCCGCCCAGCCGTTGGCGCCGAGCGCGTAGGCGCGCCCGTCGTAGGTCACCGACTCGTCGACCTTAGGGACGAGCAGCGTACGGCCCGCGGGCGGCGAGGTGGCGGCGACGAGCAGGCCGTGGTAACGGCGCGTCAAGACGCCCGCGACCGTACCGCAGGCATAACCGCCGAGCCCGTTTGTGACGAGCCACTCGCGGCGCTCGGAAAAAGCGAGATCCGCGCACGAGGTGCTGCCGAAGCGGATGGTCAACGGCCGCCCGGCCTCAGTGATGATCTCGGCGGATCGGTTTGCGACGTGACCGCATCTCGTCGATGAGCTCGACGATGCCGGCAGCGGCCGCTGCCAGTAGGCGTTCGCCCTTTTCCGCCGTCGCCTTCGTGGGATCGCCCATGACGCCGCTCTCCGAGATCGCGCTCCAATGCTCCATCATCGCAAGCGGACCGTCGCCGGCGATAAGATCGGTCCAATAATTCTTCGTCGGCTCGTGCGATAGATCGCGCGACGCCTTCGACATGTCGACGAGGTCGGGACGCAGCGCCAGATAGATCGACGTCTCGAACTCGCAAGCATGGTTCATCCCGCCGACCTTGTCGGATTCTCTCAACGACTCGGCGACCTCGCGCACTCCAGGCGCCGCCCAGTAGTTGACGGCAGCCGCGAGCGCGCCGGTTTGCACGACGGTGAGCCTCGCCATGATGTCGACGAACGGCGTGTTGCTGCCGTGGCCGTTGACGATGAGGATACGCTCGAAACCGTGACGCGCTAGACTCGTACAGACGTCGACGCCGTAATGGATGAACGTCTCGGCGCCGATGGTTATCGGACCCGGAAAATCCATGTGGTGCGGCGTGAACCCGTGGATGATCGGCGGCACGAGAACGGCGCGGTCCGCCGCTGCCTCCGCAGCTCGCTCGCACGCGGCGACGCATAGCCGGACGTCGGTATCGATGGGCAGATGCTTGCCGTGGTCTTCAAGTGTCGCCGTTGGGACGACAGCGACCTTGCGCGCTTCGACGGCCGCCTTCACTTCCGGCCACGTCAATTCGCCGTAGCGGTATTTTTGCTGCGTCACGCGCCCGTTTTCAGCCGAAGGGCGGGTCGTACCTTGACCCGCCCTCCCGCTTCGATCAGTACTTCGTGCTGATGAAGAACGTCCAGACGCGCGGTACCGGCGAGTTCGCTTCGTTCTCGTACGGCAAGCGGCCCAGGTTGTACATGAAAGGTTCGCAGCCGAGCGTCTGGCCCGGCGCGCACTGGTTCGGATTGAAGCCCGAGCCCGGTCCGGAGCTACCGAGGCCGTTGGGCACGTAGAAGCCGTTGTTGCCCGGGTTGGTTCCGGTACCCGTCGAGCCGGTATAGTTGCCGAGGATGTTCTCGACGCGAATGCCGACCTCAGTGCCGTTCGAGTTACGGCCGAGCTCGTGGGCGACCGTCAGGTTGACGAACGCGACCGGGATGCCCCGGATCGATCCCGGATCATCGCCTTCCGGCGTGCCGCGCGACGCCGTGATGTTCGGCTGGAACACCGTGCCCGGGTTCGCCGGGTCGGTGAAGTAGTACGCGTCCGCCGACGTGCCGGGGCCACAGGTGTTCTCCGCGAGATCCGTGTTGAGCACTTTGACGGGGATCGCCGGAAGCGACGGATCGCAGAAGTTCGCGAAGACCCAGACTTTCTTGCCGACACCGTACGGGTAACCGGACTCGTACGGCATGTTCATCGACACGTGCCAGCCGTTCGGCGAATCGTACGCGAGGTTGAACGTGCCGGTCACGGGCGCGACGTACGAGACGTGGAACATCTGTCCGGACGCGAGCGCCGCATCGTTCACGAACGGGAAGAAGTCGCCGTCGTAGTTCGCGAGCGTGTTGTCGTACGTGAAGTTGAGGAAGCCCGTGAGACCGGTGCTCGCCTCGCGCTGCAGGTCGAACTCGACGCCGAAGTTCTTGTTGATGCCGGCGTTGCTGAAGTGGAACGGTCCAAAGACCGGCGTACCCGACGGCAGCGTGAAGAGCAGGCTTGAGCTGCCGACGACGTAGTCCGTGCCTTTGCGATAATACGGCGAGACCTTCAGCTCGAAACCGCTGCCGAACGCGTGCTCGAACGACATGTCGTAGTTGACGGCGCGCTGCGGCAGCACGGGCGTGTATTGCGCGAAGTTGTTCGTGTTCTGGTCGATGAGGATCTGCTGGTAGAGGTTGGTGATATTATTGGTCGGCGTACCCGGAACGGGTTGGTTCGGGTTCGGTCCGACGATGAACCCCGGCATGCCGGGATACGGCGCGCCTTGGAGCAGATGGAAACAGCCGTTGTTCGGCGTCGTTCCGACCGTGCAATTCGCGAGCGCCGGGTCGATGCGGTACTTGTTCTCGATGCCAGACTCGGGTTCGAATTCGATGTTCTTGCCGTACGAGAAGCGCAAGACGTCGCGATCGCTCAGCTTGTATGTCAGCCCGAGCCGTGGGCTTATCTGCTGGGGCTGCGTGACGTTCGTTCCGATCGGCGCGCCGAGATGCGTGACGAAGTTGAAGTTATCGTCGAACGTGTAGTACATGTTCTGTTGCGGCACGTCCGGCGGCAGCGAGTAGATCTGCTTGTCGAAGCGCACGCCGATGTCGGCCGTGAAGCGGTCGGACGGCTGCCAGAGGTCCTTCACGTAGAAGTTCATGCGGTGGACCGGGTCGTCGACATACGATAGATCGCTCGGGAACGTCGTGAGCGGAGCT
The DNA here is from genome assembly GCA_035710745.1 of Candidatus Eremiobacteraceae bacterium. NCBI lineage: Bacteria > Bacillati > Vulcanimicrobiota > Vulcanimicrobiia > Candidatus Eremiobacterales > Candidatus Eremiobacteraceae > Candidatus Eremiobacteraceae bacterium. The sequence continues at coordinate 97,335 of DASTCX010000018.1, forward strand.
AGCGAATGACTCGTCGGCAAGTTGAAACCTGGGCGGATCGCATCGATAGCCGCATTGAGCGGCGCGATGTAGCAGCCGCCCGAGTCGTTGAAGCCGAGCAGCTGCACGCAGCTCGTACCCTCGAGCGGCATATCGAAGGGCTCGAAACTGGGGACACCTGCGGAATAGAGCGATTTGAAAACCGTGTAGTCGGCGCCGACGCCGAGCGAGTGCCGGCTCGATAACTGGTTCGTGTAGTCGAAGCCGGCCCCGAGGCCTTGGGTCTGGAGATCTTCGTAGAAATCGGAGAAAGATCCGACGTCGTATGGGTAGTTGAAGATCAGGTTCTCGATCGTCTGGTGAACGCGCGTCTCGACGAAACTCGACGAGCTGAGCTGACGTTTGAACTGGAACTTATCGATGGCCGAATTGAAGCTCTGCGAGTCAGGATACTTGATGAACTGGTTGTTCGCCACCTGACCTGGGAACGGCGTCAGGTAGTCCGCTTCGGTGATGTTGCCGATCGGGTTGCCGTTCGGGCCCGTCACCTCTTCGGCGAGTCGCACGTTGCCGTTCGCAGAAGCGTACGGCGCGGTGTTCGGGTTCATGAGCAGGCCGAAGATGAAGTCGCCGGCCGTTACGTCTGAGAGGAACTGCAGCTCGTTCGACTGGTTTTTGCCGAAGTGGTAGTACATGTTCGCGACGGTATCGTCGGTGTCGACGAAGTTCGTGAAATTGAGGTCGAACGGGAGGGTGTCTTTTAGATTGCCGTAGCCGGCGGCGTCGCGCTGACCGCCGAACGAAAAGTAGTACGAGAAGCGGTTGTCCGGTGTCGCGTTGCCCCAATCCATCGAGAGCTCGTGGCCATAAAGCGGGCCGGTGATGCGAACCGTCGCCTGACCAGAGCCGGGATACGCACCACGCGTGATCACCTGGTTGATGACACCCGAATTCGTGTTGCCGTTGCTCACGTCGTAGCCGCCGGTCGAGAGCTGGATGCTCCGCGTGCCGTTGAGGCTCAGGCCGTTGAGGAACTGGCCTGTGACGGGATCGGTGTTGTCCACCCCTTCATATTCGTATCCGACGTCGTTCTCTTGACCGGCGCGGATGATGGGATATCCGAAGTTGTCGGTCGTTACGCCTGGAAGCGAGTTGAAAGCCTGGAAGCCGTTGAGGTCCTGCGGCGTACCGTTGATGTTCTGAACGACGGATTGGGTCACGGTATACGTGTCGGCGGTCTGCGTCGGCTGGATGACCGACGTCTGCCCGCGCACGGTGACGTTGCCGAGCGTCTTGATCGAAGCGGACAAACTGCCGTCGACCCTGCGGTTTTGGTCTTGGACGACCGTCACGCCCGCGATGATCAGCGGTTCGAATCCCTGCTTGCTGAATGTGACGCGATACGTGTCGACCGGTAGGCCGGTGATGACGTAGTATCCGTTCGCGCCGGTCGTCGTCGTCGTCGTGGACGTCGGCGAAGCGACCGAGACGTGGACGCCCGCCAGCGCTCTGCCGGAGGGATCGGTGACGAATCCTTGGATCGTGCCGGTGGTTCCGGCGGATGCGTACGAGGCGAAGCATCCGATCGCCAACATCACGAGGGCGACGATGGTCGCTATGCGCGTCGGTCGGCTTGACATGTCATGCCTCCGCTGAATCGGGAAAATTGCCGTTCGGCGAGGCCGTGCTCTCTCGCATGCGGCTCGCTGGACCAAATCGAGTTCTTCGCCGGAAATCGCCGCCCTGTCGCGTGCCTGCCGGAGGTTCGGACGATGAACCGCGGAACGCTGTCCCCGCGATGACGCGCGACAGCGACGGTAACTGGTGGACGTTCACCATCGATAAAGATGTCCGGGCGGACAACGTGAAAAGCCGCTTTACGGGCGAAATGGACGTCAATCCTGAATTGCCCGGTGGTTTTCACCGCCTCGACTATCACGATTACCTCGGCCTCGATAGACTGCTTGCCTGTCAGCGACCTAGCTCGCGGATTCCCGACGAGCGCGCGTTCATCGTGACGCATCAGCTCATGGAGATCGTCTTCAAGCTCGTCGTTTTCGATTTGGCCGTCGTGGCAGCGACGCTCCAAGACGTCTCTTCTTCGGACCAGACGGCCGCTGCGGTCATCGAAGGTCGCGGAGCAGACGACGCGTGGCGCCCCGCGCTCACGGCAGCCGCTCGCATCTCTTTCGCTTGCCGAGAGCTTCTGCCGTCTACGATGCGCATTTTGTCGGACCCGAGCGACGCCGATGAAACGTTCAACAGCATCGAGTTCCACCGGTTCCGACAAAACCTCGAACCCGCGAGCGGGTTCCAATCCGCGCAGTTCCGGCTCATCCAGCGGGCGCTCGGCAAAGCGAATCTCTTGTCGGTTCGACTATTTCCGGCCCGTACGTATCGACAGTTCTACGGCGACGTCGCCGGCGACACCGTCAGGGTCGACGATCCCGTGATCCTGCGAGAGGATTCAACGGTCGCGTCGCCGTCACCAGGCGACCCGCTCGAACGAGTGGCTCGGCTTGAAGAATCCGCCAACGCCGCCTTGGAGCAGGTGGCCCGCGTCGCCGGCGCATCGCCCGACGCAAGCGGTCCTGATGTCATCGACGATCAGGACGTCAAACGCGCCGTGACGCTGCTCGAACGCATCCTTTCAAGAGGAAGAGGCGGTGCGCGAACGACCGGCTCCGCGTCGGCGGTCCAGTTCGCCGAAGACCTTTCCGCGGCCGCGGCGCGCGAGAACGCCCGTCGCAACGGACTTCAACTCGCACGTGCCGGCGCCCACATCTTGCGCAAGCGCGCGCCCGCGTCGCCGCTCCACGATATTCTCTCGCGCCTCAGCGCGGCCGACGAAGCGCTTCACGGCACGGCGCACGACAGTTTTCTTTCGGTCCACCTGCGCGTGACGCGCGAGCGGTTGCGCCAGATCCGCGCCTATGCGGCGAAATCTGGCGAACCCGAGCCGTCGATCGGCACGGGCGGCGGCGGCATCGAGTATCTCGGATGGTCGCAGCGCTACTTGATCCCGCTCTTCCCGGCGCTCGTCGCCTTCCGCGAACTCGGCGACTGACCCGCGCCGCGGCGCGGCCGAGCGCGAAATGGAACGCCTTTTCATCTGGTTTGTTCCCGGACTGTCACACCTCCGGACGTATCCTCTCGGGTAGAACCCGGCCCAACTGGAGGCCGGTCTGGGAGGACATGCTGATGTTTCGCTTGGGAATCGTGACGGCGGCGGTGGTCTGCTTATTCGCCTCGAGTGCGATGCAGGCGTCGGCGTCTGCGACTGACGGCATCGCGGCGGGCGTTCCGCATTTCGCGAGGACCGCGGTCTATTTGGGCCGAGCCAACCCGAACATGCCGGTCCGGCTCGTCGTCCATCTCGCCTATCCAAGACCGAAGGACGTCGACTCATTCCTACACGTCGTGAATGATCCGTCGTCACCCGTCTACGGCCGCTACCTCACTCCGGCACAATTCGCAGCCGCGTTCGCGCCGTCACCGCAGGCGTACGCACACGCGATGGCCACGCTCGAAAACGCAGGCTTCCGCGTCATCGGCACGTACGCCGACCGGAAGGCCATCGACGTATCGGCTGACGTCCGGCATGCGCAAGCCTTCTTTGGAACATCGATCGGCATGTTCCGGTTCGGGCGATCGGCGACGTACGCGAATATCACGCCGGCTCGCATACCGACGGCGCTTCGCGGCACGGTCATGGCGGTGAGCGGCTTCAACAACTTCACGCGCCTTCACAACCACCTTACCGGAAGGTATCGCTCGTCAGGTGGGCTGAGCCCGAGCGGCACCAACCCCGGACCCTACGGACCGACGGACATCCAGACCGCGTACAACGAGTCGATCCACGTCAATCCGGCGATCAACGGCGATGCGCCGAACGGCAACCACGCGACGATCGCGATCGAAACCGCTTTCGACTATCAGGACAGCGATCTCACCGGCTTCTGGACGATGGGCGGCGTGACGCGAGCGCCGGGCGCGTACGTCTTTCGCGTGCTCGTCGATAACTCGACCGGGCAGGGCATCTTCAACGCCGACGAGAGCGAAGAGACGACGGCCGACGTCGAACAATCGTCGTCGAACGCGAGCGGCGCGAACGTCCTCGTCTACGAAGGCGTCGACAACCTCTTGTCGACGTTCGACGATGTCTACCTCGCCGTCGTGAACGACAAGCGCGTCGACGTCGTGACGACGTCGTGGGGGCTCTGCGAGATCGACGAAGACATCAATGAAGTGCTCGCGGATAACGATCTCTTCAAGCAAGGCGCCGCGGAAGGGCAGACGATGTTCGCGGCATCGGGCGACAACGGCTCGAAGGACTGCCAGGACTCGACCAACCAGAACACGGTGACGGGCGTCGACTTCCCATCGAGCTCGCCGTGGGTCGGCGCGGCCGGCGGCACGTCGATGCTATTGAACTCCGACGACTCGATCAACACGGACACCGGCTGGTCGGGCAGCGGCGGCGGGATCTCGGTCATCTTCCCGTTGCCGTCCTATCAGACGTCGGTGCCGACGCTCGGAAGCACGAGCGGCCGCAATTCGCCCGACGCGGCGCTGCTCGCCGACAACACGACCGGCTACACGTTCTACTACGTCGGTTCGGGCACGCTGCTGAAGATCGGCGGTACGAGCATCGTCGCACCGAACTTGGCCGCCGACTACGCACAGTACGCCGGCTACTACAACAAGCGTCTCGGCCTCGCGCAGTCCGGATTGTACGCGATGTTCCCGAAGCGCACGTATCCGGGAAAGGTCTTCTACGATATCCTGACAGGCAGCAACGGCGACTACAACGCGCACGCGGGGTTCGACAACGTGACCGGCACGGGGTCGTTCAACGGATACCTGTACATGACGAAGGTGCTGCCGCACGCCGGCAACACCCCCCTCTGACCGGCAAGGCCGCGGCGGTCGACCGTAAAGGTCGACCGCTCCATCTCATCTCGAAGGCCCGCGGCGGTCGAGCTAAAGCTCGACCGCTACATCTTTATCGATTTCGCGATGAGTCGGACCACTCACGGTACTCTTCTGCTTTTGCTTTGAGCCCCGCGTCGATCTCGAGTTGCTTCGCGTAGTCGCGGACGTCTTGCGTGATGCGCATCGAGCAGAAATGCGGACCGCACATCGAGCAGAAGTGCGCGACCTTCGCGCCCTGTGCCGGCAGCGTCTCGTCGTGGAAGGCGCGCGCTGTCTCGGGATCGAGCGATAGCGCGAACTGATCCTCCCACCGGAACTCGAACCGCGCCTTCGAGAGGACATCATCCCAGTGGTGCGCGGTCGGATGACCCTTCGCGAGGTCGGCAGCGTGCGCGGCGATCTTGTAGGCGATGACGCCGTCTTTCACGTCTTGCTTGTCGGGCAATCCCAAGTGTTCTTTCGGCGTGACGTAGCACAGCATCGCCGTGCCGAACCAGCCGATCATCGCCGCACCGATCGCACTCGTGATATGGTCGTAGCCGGGCGCGATATCGGTGACGAGCGGGCCGAGCGTGTAGAACGGCGCCTCGTCGCACGCGGCGAGCTGGCGCTCCATGTTCTCCTTGATGAGGTGCATCTGGACGTGGCCGGGGCCTTCGATCATCGTCTGCACGTCGTGGCGCCAGGCGATCTTCGTCAATTGGCCGAGCGTGTCGAGTTCGCCGAACTGCGCCGCGTCGTTCGCGTCGGCCGTGCAACCGGGCCGCAGCCCGTCGCCGAGCGAGAAGCAGACGTCGTACGCCTTCATGATCTCGCAGATGTCTTCGAAGTGCGTGTACAAGAAGTTCTCTTCGTGGTGCAAGAGGCACCACTGCGCGAGGATCGACCCACCGCGCGACACGATGCCGGTGATACGGTTCGCCGTGAGCGGCACGTAGCGCAGCAACACGCCGGCATGGATCGTGAAGTAGTCGACGCCTTGTTCGGCCTGCTCGACGAGCGTGTCGCGGAATATCTCCCACGAAAGCTTCTCGACCTTGCCGTCGACCTTCTCGAGCGCCTGATAGATCGGCCCGGTGCCGATCGGCACGGGCGAATTGCGTAAGATCCATTCGCGCGTCTCATGGATGTGCTTGCCGGTCGAGAGATCCATGACCGTATCCGCGCCCCAGCGCGTCGCCCACGTCATCTTCTCGACTTCCGCTTCGATCGTCGACGAGACCGCCGAGTTGCCGATGTTCGCGTTGATCTTGACGAGGAAGTTGCGGCCGATGATCATCGGCTCGCTTTCCGGATGGTTGATGTTCGCCGGGATGATCGCGCGGCCGCGCGCGACTTCATCGCGGACGAAGGACGGCTCGACGCCCTCGCGCAACGCGATGAACTCCATTTCCGGCGTGATCTCGCCGCGACGCGCGTAGTGGAGCTGTGTGACGTTGCGCCCGTCTTTTGCACGCAGCGGGGTCCGCGAGTGCGCGAAGCGGATCGAGTCGAGCTCGGTTTTCGCCTCGCGCTCGCGACGATATGCGGACGTCGGCTGCGTCAAGCGCTCGACGTCGCCGCGACCTTCGATCCAAGAGGCGCGCAGGGGCGCGATACCCTGATGCGGATCGCATTCGAGGCCGGGATCCGTGTACGGTCCGCTCGTGTCGTAGACGCGGAAGTCCGAGCCATCGGTCAGGTGGATCTGCCGCATCGGCACTCGGATGCCGTCCGAACCGTCGACGTAGACCTTGTGGCTTGATGCGTGCGTGCCGCGGACCGGCGGCTGAAGTGTGGTAGCCATCTTCTCCTCCCTGCGCTGGCATGATCCAGATCAGGTGTTGACGGTCGGCGACGTCGAGTCGCCCTCTCAGTCCGCTCGAAGCGCGGACTCCCGTGCGGCCTGACCCCTTCGCTGGAACGGCCTCGCGCGACCTGCGCGAGCGCATCGAAGGTCCGCCAAGTTGACGCCGAACCGCTGCGAGCTATATGCCGGTCATGACGATAGAGAGCGACCAGCCGACCGCGCGCGCGATGAAGACGACGTCGCAGTACTCAAGACCGACGTGAGAACGCTCGGCGAATCGTTTTTCGGCCCGAACGCCGAGTCATCCGCATCGACGACCGGTTGTCGGGCATCGAGGATCTTCGGCTACGCTCGGTCCTCGACGACCACGAGCGGCGCATCGCGCGCCTCGAAGGGTTCTGACGCAGCCGAGCTTCGCTCGGCCTACTACATCCTAAGCGAATTCACGTTGAGCGAATTCAGGCGAACAAAGCGTCGCATTTCGCCGCGAAGACGAAATCGCTCTCCGTCAAGCCGTTGATCTTGTGCGTCCAGATGTCGATACGGACCGTGCCCCACGCCAAGTAGACGTCGGGATGATGCCACTGCTGTTCGGCCATGGCACCGACGCGATCGACGAAAGCGAGCGCCCCGGCGAAGTCCTTGAACTTGTACGTCTTCGTGAGGTGATGGTCGTCGACGGATCGCCAGCCGTCGACTTCCGCGAGCAGAAATTTGATCGCGTCCGCGCCCAAAGGCGGCACGCCGCCTTTGCACGGGATGCAATCGCGCTCTGCGAGGCCGCTCATGTGTTCCGCCCGCCTGCCGAGCTTCGCTCGGCCTACTACTTTTTCGGTGTCTTCTTCGGCGGGGCGGCCTTGCCGCCGAGAGCGGCTCGGACCTGCGCCGTCGTCACCGGACTGCCGCTATTGCCCCACGATCCGCGGATGTAGCTTATGACTTGCGCGATCTGATCGGGGGTCAAGATGCCTTTCCAAGCCGGCATCGCCATGGAGCCGTAGCTCGTGCCCATCGCCGGCTGTCCGTGCATGCCATTGGCGACCGTCAAGATGACTGCTTTCGCATCGCCCGAAACGAACGGATTGTTGGCCAGGGCTGGCGCGACGTTCGGCGTTCCACCGCCGGTCGCACCGTGGCAGCTGACGCAATTCGTCGTGAAGACTTGCTGTCCAGCCGCGTTTGCGACGGCAGCGCCGCCCGCCGGTGCGGGCGTCGCCGGGGAAGCGCCGGCGCCTTCGACCGGCGTCAATCCGTGGAAGCCGCTCGCGGCTTGCCGCTCGCCGATGACCTTCGCGCCGAACCAGCTCATGTAGACGATGTTCGCAAAGACGAACGCCGTGATGCCGAACAGGAGATAACGCGTGCCCCATTTCCTGCTCGGATTGCGGTCGATCCACGGCAACGCGAGCAACACGAGGACCGCGAGACCCGGCAGGATGACGGTCGCGACGAGCTCCATGCTCGGCGGCGAGGCGTTGAGGATGCCGTACAGCGAGTAGAAATACCAGGCGGGCGTCGGCACGAACTGCGCGTCGTTCGGATCGGCCTGCGCGAGCAGCGGTGCCGGCGAGTGCCATGCGAGCAGCGCGATGATGCCGAACATGATGAACGCGACGACCGTATCCATGAATATCTGGTCGGGGAAGAACTGTCCGACTTTCTTCGGCTTCTCGTCGACCGGCGGGCCCGCCGCGCCGTTGTGCCGGAAGATCGCGAGGTGCGCGCCGACGAGCAACAAGATGAGGATCGGCGTCAGCCAGACGTGCAGGCCGTAGAAGCGGCCGATCGTCAGCGTACCCATCGTCGAACCATCTTGGAGGAAGTTCGCGATGGCCGTCCCGATGACGGGCACGGTGCCGGCGATGTTGATCGATACTTGGGTCGCGAAGTACGCGTCGAGGTCCCACGGCAGCAGGTAGCCGGTGAGCCCCATCGCTAGCGTCGTGAAGAACAACAAGACGCCGACGATCCACTGCATCTCGCGCGGCTTCTTGTACGCGCCCCACACGAGCGTCTGGAGCAGGTGCATCGTCATGAGGACGATCATCGCCGATGCGCCCCAGTAGTGGAGGCTGATGACGAACTGACCGAGCGTCACGTTCTCGTAGATGAATTTCGTCGACGCCCACGCGGTCGTCGCCGACGGCGAATAGTAGAACGTGAGGAAGATGCCGGTGACGATCTGGATGACGAGCGCGATAAGCGTGGCGCTTCCGAACGTGTACCAGTAGCTGACGCCTCCCGGCACGTCTTCCGTGAGGAAGTCTTTCGTCAGCGTGACGAAACCCGTCCGCTGATCGAGCCAGGTCAGAACGTTCTGGATCATCTCTGTCCTCTCGGTCGCTGCAGTGGGTTACGAGTAGGAGACGACGATACGCGTCGGCTCACCCTGTTTGTAGCGGATCCAGGTGATCTTGGCGATGCCGCTCTTCTCCTCGATCGGGAGCGGGTCGAGACCGCGCGGCGCCGGACCGGCGACGTGCTCGCCGTATTTCGTGAACTGCGAGCCGTGGCATGGACAGGCAAATTTTTGGAGGTCTTTTTGCCAAAGAGGTTTGCAACCGAGATGTGGGCAGATCGAACTGAACATCATGAAGCCCATGACGACGGCGGGGTACGGCGAGATGCCCTCCGCCACGACTTTTAGATCGGGAAGGTCCGGACGCGCCGCCTGCAGTTTTGCCATCCCGTCAGGACCGAGCTTCATGCCCCACACGTATTCGGGCTCGTCCGTTTCGATGTAGCCGTCCTTGACGTGGTGCGTGAAGTGGATCTGGACCGGGGTCTCCGCGCTCGCCTCGAGCTGCTTCAGATCGGAGGCGTCGAGCGGCCACTGCCCCTTGGAGCCAGCGATGATCGCCTCGGTCGGCACGAGCGACAAGATCGCGGGAATCGCGACGCCGACACCGACGATGCCGCCGAGCACGACGGTAGCGCCGGCCATAAATGTCCTGCGGCTGATCTCTTCAGGGGTGCCGGGATCCTGCGCGCTCTGGCTGCTCGTCACCGCCCGTCCCTCCATATAATTGCGCCGAAACCGCGTCGCTGCGCACTGTCGGCCTGTCTGTTCTCTACGCTGTGCGGGACGCCTGCCCGATGATTGGGCCGCGCGACACCCTCTCTGCATCGTTTGGCGCACTGCGCCCGTTACGCGGGAGTTCGCGCAAACGGGACCTCCGGGTGGCGCGCATTGGGCTCTTCGAATGGGGGTTGTGAGCCGCGTCCGCGCGCAGTAGCCTGTGCTCCACATCACTACGTCCGGAAGGTGCGCACATGAGGCTTAGAAACGCTTTATCGACCGCGGCGGTCGCAACCATCGCGACGGCGATCGTCGTCGCGGGCTGCTCGATGTACGGCACGAGCGGCGTTCAATCTCCGACGTCGCGGAGCGGCCACGCGGCCGCGCCTTTCGACGTGCCGTCGCCGACGCCGACGCCGATCCAGCTCGCCATCGCTGGTCTAATCGGTACGCCGACGTGGCCCAACCACGACACCGCGACGGGCGGACAGGGCCAGCAGGTCGCCGGCCTCAATTGCCTCGCCCAGCTGTCGGAGCCGTTCCACCACCACGTCCAGTTGAGCATCTTCGTCAACGGCCAGCAGCTCACGGTGCCGATGGGCGTCGGGATGTTCCAGCCTGGCAGCGGCAAGAGCGGCTACATCTACCACACGACGTGCCTCTACTTCGTACACACGCACGACCGGACCGGCATCATCCACATCGAGTCGAAGGTCGACCAGCCGTACACGCTTGGGACCTTCTTCAAGCTCTGGGGTGAGCCGCTCACGAGCACGCAGATCGCGCAGTTCACCGGGCCGGTGTCGATCTACATCAACGGCACGCTCGACACGACCGATCCGATCGCGTCGGTGCCGCTGACCGGCGGCAGCGACATCACGCTCGTCATCGGTACGCCACCCGCGTGGATCCCGGCGTACATACTACCACCGAGCCTGTCGCCCTAGCCTGTCGCCACAGCGCGCTCCGCCCGAGGCAAAGCATCCGGCCTCGAAGCGGAGCGCGTTTTTTATTTCTTGCGGTCTTTTTTGTTGACCCAATCGAAGCGGCTTATATCGCCCGAGAGCTGCTCGACGGCGCCGTCTGCGGTAACCGCAGCCCTTATCGGCTCGTTGCCGCGCAGTTCGACGAATACGTTGCCGTTCGCCGCCTTCCCGATGACGACAAAGCCCAACGATTGGAACTTCTTGACGACGTCCTGCTGCTTATCTGGCATGAAATTCCCGCTTCGGCGGGACGGAAAGCCACCCTCTGGTGTCGAACATCACCGGTCCTGAAAGGTAGTGAATCGTGGAACCGGACCAGTACATCAAGGAATTCTTCGATACCATCAAAGCGCAGCTCTCGGACACGCGCGTCGACGTCGAGCGCCGTCGCGCAAGCTATAAGAACTCGGTCGTCACCGCGCGATGGTCGGACTACTTCTGGGATGTCGAGATGAAGTCCGCAGAGTCGGAGCCGCTGCGGCGGCTGTACGACCCCTCGAACGCCCGGTCGTCGGAGACGGCCGCGGAGTATTTCGTCGACGCGCTGCTCAAGGCGGCTGGAGACGATCCGCTCCCGCCGGAGATGCGTCCCCCGAGACGCGGACGGCGCCATTTCGGGAAGCGGGCGGCGACCTAAACCTAGCGGCGGTAAATGTCCTCGCGCGTCGGCGGCACGCGGACGCTCCCGTCGGGCAGACGCTTCGCTAGGAGCGTCTGGCCCAGTCCCATGCGCCCCACCGAAAAGCCGTGCGCGGAGCCGGCCATGTAGAAGCGCCAGACGTTGTACGTCTCGTCGCCGACGGTCGCGCGCGCCCGCGCTTCGTTCGCTTCGAGCCGGCGCACCCACTCGCGCAACGTGAGCGCGTAGTGCTCGCGCAAGTTCTCGACGTCGCTCACCTCAAAGCCGGCCTCCTCCGCGGCGACGGCTATCTGATCGATGCGAGGCAGGTCGCCGTCGGGGAAGACGTAGCGCTCGATGAAAGTCGAACGTTTCGGCGCGAACCGCTCGACAAGAGCGGCGAGCCCGCTCGGCCGAACGCGCTGCGACGTGATGCCGTGATTGAGGAACAAGCCGCCGGGCACGAGCGCTCCGTGGACCGCTCGGAAGTAGCTCGGCAACATGTCGATCCCGACGTGCTCGACCATCCCGACGCTCGCTGCTTTGTCGAACGGTCCGAGCTTGTCAAGTTCGCGATAGTCGAGCAGCTCGACCTCGCAGCGATCGGTCAACCCCTCGGCCTCGATTCGCTTGCGCGCGTATTCCGCTTGCCGACGGCTGAGCGTGATCCCCACCGCTTTGGCACCGTACTCGCGCGCCGCGAAACGGACGAGACTCCCCCAGCCGCATCCGACGTCGACGAGCCGCTCCCCGGCACGTAGTCGCAGCTTGCGGCAGATGTGGTCGAGTTTTGCGAGCTGCGCGTCGTCGAGCGAGTGCGAACCGTCCTTGAAATACGCGCACGAATAGACGAGTTCGCGGTCGAGCCACAATTCGTAGAATTCGTTCGAGACGTCGTAGTGGTACGCGATCGCCGCTTTGTCGCGATCGAGCGAGTGTTTGCGACCGCGCGCGCGGTAGGCGCGACGCGTACGGCCATTCGTGCGATCGCTTAACGAGGGCGGCAAGCGAAGCGCCATCGACACGATAGCAGCCGCATCGCGCGCTCGTAGCTCGCGCGAAAGACGCTCGACCTGCGCGATCGCAAATTCGACCTCACCCCGGACATCGAGGTCGCCTTCGATGACGGTGCGGGCCGCGGACGCGCTCTCGGGGCCGAGGGCGAGCGCGCGAAGCGCTCCCAGATGACGCGCGATGATGACCGCGCGCGGCGCACCTTCGCACGCGTAGAGCGTCGTCCCGTCGGCGAGCTCGGCGCCGAGCCGATCGGTGTGGCCCTCAAGCATGATGCGCAACATCGATCGCGCGACGTCGACGGCGTCGGTGTCGGCGCGCTTAGCGCTAAACGATCCGTGTGTGAGGTCGGGCCTCATCATCCATAGTATACCGCAGCTCCGGCCGATAATGCATCGTGGCGCGGAGTTCCGGTGGAGATGAATCTCGACCGCTCCCAGGCCGAAAGTCCCGTCTAGCCGCGGGCGATGAGCGAGATGCCGATGGCCGCGCAGCCGACGCCGAGCCACTGGAGCCGGCCGAGCCTCTCGCCGAGGACCATGCGGGCGAGCATGACGGTGCTCGCCGGATAGAGCGACGTTATGACCGCAGCGACGGAGATGAACGTGTAGCGGAGCGACAACAGGTACAAGACGTTGCCGCCCATGTCGAGCACCCCGCTCCACGCCATCGTCCTGATTGACTTCGGCGCCGGGACGGTGAAGCGCCCCAACGCGAGCGCGACGGCGCCAACCGAAGCGACCGAGACGACACGAGCTGCCACCAGCGGCCACATCCCGCGCGACGTCTGCGACAGGATGACGTAGAGCAGACCGAAGCCGATGCCCGCGGCGAACGCTTCCACGAGCCCGGCGCGTCGCGGCTCGGCTTGTCCACTGACGTCCTCATGCGACGACGAGGAGATGAGCGCCACGGCGCCGATCGCGAGGACGATGCCGATGATGGCGATCGTCGACGGCCGTTCGCCGATGACGAACCCATAACCGACGGGGACGACCGCGGCGATGACGGCGGTGATGGGCGCAACGACGCTCATGCTGCCGATCGCTAGCCCGCGATAAAGACACGCGATCGCGACGCCGCCGAACACACCGACGAGCGCGCCGAGTTCGAGATCACGCGCGCTCGGCGGTCCGGGGCTGAGCAACGGCACGGCGAGGAGCGCCGTCGCAAGACCGAACAGACCGGTGAGCGGCACGACGGTGAGGACCGAGTCACGCTTTGTGGCTAGGCCGCCGAAGAAGTCGCCCGCACCGTACACCGCCGCGGCAGCGAGTGCGATGATGACGCCCAAGGCGGCGCGTCAGCTCTTGCGCTGGTGGAGTGCGAAGCGGTTCCCTTCCGGATCGGTGACGAAGCACGCCCGGCACATCGGATTGTCGAAGACGTCGCCGATCTCGACGCCCAGTTTCTTCAGACGATCGTGCTCCGCATCGACATCATCGACTTCGAAGGCCGCGCTGCCCTGAGAGCCCGCTTTGATGCCGATCGACTCGCCGTTGCCGATCCCGAAGGTCGATTCGCCGACGTCGAATTCGGCCCAGAAGTCGGTGAACATGTCGCCGGGAGTCAAGCCGACGACATCGCGGTAGAACTTGATCGCACCCGGCACGTCTTTGACCGAGTATGCGATGAACGCCAATCCTTTATACATCACGGCCTTTTCTCGCGGTCGCGCGCGCTACCCTCGACGCGAAAGGCATCGCGCGCGGGCCCGCCCAACGTGAACCCTCGACCGCGGCCTCACTCGCCGCGCGCTCGCGCGTTGCGCGCTCTCGCCGCGAAAGGATGGCGCCCTTGGCCACCGCGACAGCCTCGCAAGACCGGGAAGCCCAAATCGAACTCACGTGGCGCGCGATCATCCTTGGCGCGGCGATCACTTTGGTCTTCACCGCGGCGAACGTCTATCTCGGACTCAAGATCGGCCTCACCTTCGCGACGTCGATCCCCGCCGCCGTCATCTCGATGGCGGTCCTTCGCGCCTTTCGGTCGGCGACGATCTTCGAGAACAACATCGTCCAGACGGTCGCGTCGGCCGCAGGCACGCTCTCGTCGATCATTTTCGTGCTGCCCGGGCTCGTCATGGTCGGCTGGTGGACTGGCTTCCCATACTGGGAGTCTTTCACGATTTGCGTCACGGGCGGCATCCTCGGCGTCATGTACAGCGTGCCGCTGCGGCGCGCGCTCGTCGCGCAATCGGATCTGCCGTATCCTGAAGGCGTCGCCGCCGCAGAAGTACTCAAGGTCGGCGTCGGTTCGCGCGGCGCGACAGCCGCGTCGATGGACGAGAACAAGAAAGGCCTGCTCACCCTCGTCGTCAGCTCGATCGTGTCGGCGGCCTTCGCGCTCGTCGTGGCCTCACGCGTGTTCATCGACACGCTCCAGGGCTATATCCGAGTCGGCATGGGTGCGAGCGGATTCGGCATCGGCTTGTCGCTCGCGCTGCTCGGTGCGGGGCACCTCATCGGACTTGCGGTCGGCATGGCGATCTTCGTCGGGCTATTCCTCGCGTGGGGCGTCTTGACGCCGCTCTTGACCTCGATGCATCCGATGGTGGGCGACGCCGCCACCGTCGCGACGACCGTCTGGGCACACCAAGTTCGCTTCATCGGGGCGGGCACCATCGGCATCTCGGCGATCTGGACGATCTTCAGACTCGCAAAGCCGGTGTGGACGGGCGTGACGTCCGCGATCGCCGCGACCCGCGCCCGCACGAAAGCAGGCGGCGATGCCGGTCTGCCGCGCACCGAGCGCGACCTTTCGATCAGCGTCGTCGGGATCATAAGCCTCGCGTGCTTCATACCTATAGCCGCGCTACTCGCGATCTTTCTCAACGGTAGCGCGCTCGCATCGCTGACGGTGCCGCTCGTCGTCGTCGGCGTGCTCTATATCGTCGTCGCGGGATTTTTCGTCGCTGCGGCGTGCGGCTACATGGCCGGACTCATCGGCTCGTCGAACAGTCCTGTCTCCGGCCTTGGCATCTTGAGCGTCATCGGCGCCTCGCTCGTGCTCGTCGTCGTCGCGAAGACCGCTGGGCCGGCCGGCGCGCCTGCACTCGTCGCTTATGCATTGTTCGTCACTGCCGTGCTGCTCAACGTCGCGACGATTTCGAACGACAACTTACAAGACCTTAAGACCGGTCAGCTCGTCGACGCGACGCCTTGGCGCCAGCAGGTCGCACTCATCGCCGGCGTCATCTTCGGCTCGATCGTCATCCCGCCGATACTGTCGCTCCTCAACACGGCGTACGGCTTCGGCGCAGGGCCGCACGCGCTGCCCGCACCGCAGGCGACGCTCATCTCGGCGCTCGCGAAGGGCGTTATCGAAGGGCAAATCGATTGGGGGCTTATCGGCACGGGTGTGCTCATCGGCATCGGCATCATCATCTTCGACGAGGTCCTTCGCGCCACGACGAAATGGCAGCTGCCGCCGCTGGCCGTCGGCCTCGGCATCTACTTACCCGCTTCGACGACCGCGGGCGCGGTTGTCGGCGCCGTCGTCGGATATGCGTACAACCGTTGGGTCGCGGGCAAGCCGTTCGGCGAGGTCGCACGCCGGCTCGGCGTGCTGGTCGCCTCTGGTTTCATCGTCGGTGAGAGCCTGTTCGGCGTCGTCAACGCGGGCGTCATCGTCGCCTCGAAGAACTCGACTCCGTTCGCGGTCGTCGGCGATTCGTTCGCATCCGCGTCGAATTGGCTCGGCGCATTGGCGTTCATCGTGTGCGTCTACGCCACGTATCGCTGGACCGCCGGTCTCGCAAGCAAGTCTCCTACGTCGTAAGGAAAGCACGAGTAGTCGTCTAAGACGGCGGTCCGCCCGGAGGGGTGGCGGAGCGGTTTAACGCGGCGGTCTTGAAAACCGTTGAGGCGCAAGTCTCCGTAGGTTCGAATCCTACCCCCTCCGTTCTATTCGCATTTACGCCGAGGTTCCGCTCATGGTCACGATCGCCGAGCTGCGCACTATTCCGCTTTTCGAAGGCGTCGCTGACCGCGATCTCGAGCAGCTCGCCAATGCTGTCGCTGACATCCGACTTCTCGCGGGCGAATACGTCGCCCACGAAGGTGAGGGTCGCGCGCTCATCATCGTCTTGGAGGGGCGCGGCGAGGTCCTCAAAACGGTCGACGGCATCGAACGCGTCATCGGTGTCCGCCGGCCGGGGGACTTCTTCGGCGAAGTCCCCATCGCACTCAACGTGCCGTTCGCCGCGAGCTTGCGGGCCGGAGAACCGTCGCGCGTCATCAGCATCGAGCCGAAGGACTACCACGCGCTCGCCGCTTCGTCACCGGCCGTTTCCGCGAGGGTTGGAGCATCTGCGCTGGATCGGATCGGCGGTCTACAGGATGTCGCGTCCGAACCGAGCGCTCCCGAGCTTATGGTCGTCGCTCCGCGATGGGATCCGAAAGGCCACGAGCTTCGCGACTTTCTCCATCGGAATCAAGTGGCGTACACATCGGTCACTCCCGACGATCCGAGTGCTGCGACGCTCGCTGAAGCGGCAACCGGTCCGTATCCCGTCGTTCGGCTTCGCGACGGATCCACTGCCGTCGCCCCATCGCGACGCGATATCGCCAGAGCTGTCGGCTTGTCGATCGCGCCGAAGGGACGCGAGTACGACGTCGTCATCATCGGCGGCGGACCCGCCGGCATGGCGGCGGCGGTGTATGGGGCATCTGAGGGGTTGAACACTGTGCTCATAGAGCGCCAAGCGCCGGGCGGTCAGGCCGGGCAGTCGTCACGGATCGAGAACTATCTCGGTTTCCCCGTCGGTGTCTCCGGCGATGAGCTCGCGAGCCGAGCCCTAAGGCAAGCTCGACGTTTCGGCGCCGAGATCGTCGTGACTCGCGACGTGACAGGCGTCGACCCTCGGTCTCGAGTTATCGAGCTCGACGGCGGCGACCGCCTAAGCGCTCGTACGATCATCATCGCTGTGGGCGTCACGTACCGCCGGCTCGCGGTCGAGTCATGCGACCGCTTCACTGGGCGAGGCGTATTCTACGGCGCTGCACGGAGCGAGGCGAGCTCGACGCAAGGTCAAGACATCTTCTTGGTCGGCGCCGGCAATTCGGCGGGTCAGGCCGCACTCTTCTTCGCGAATCACGCTCGTTCGGTGACGCTTCTCGTCCGCGGCGACGCGCTCGAGAAGAGTATGTCGTACTACCTTATCGAGGAGATGAGGACGAAACCGAATATCAGCGTCGAGCTGCGATCGGAAGTCGCGGACGCCCATGGCGACGATCACCTCGAGGCGGTGGACGTCGTCGACCACGCGACGGGGAAGATCGCCCGCCGTGCGGCGGCCGCACTGTTCGTCTTCGTCGGCGCCAACGCCGACACGTCGTGGCTACCGCAAGAGATCGCTCGCGACTCGCGCGGGTTCGTGCTCACCGGGGCGGACGCGAGCAAGTCCGGCTCCTGGGAGCTAGAGCGTCAGCCGCATCTGCTCGAGACGTCGGTTCCCGGAATATTCGCCGCGGGCGACATCCGCGCCGGATCGATCAAGCGCGTCGCGGCGGGCGTCGGCGAAGGCAGTATGGCGATCGCGTTCGTGCATCAGTATTTGCAAGAACGTCAAGCGGAGCGGGCGGTGTGACGGCCTAGCGGAAGCGCGCGGACGAGTAGGCGACGCCGCCCTCGGCCTTGAGGCGGAGTTGCGCCGCGACGTAGCGGCGCAGCGCTTCTGCGTCTTGATCGCGCAGCCCGACGAAGCGGACGCCGTAATCGATGTGAAGTTGACCTTGACGCGGCCGGATCGAGACGATGCGGCAGACCGCCTGGATCTTGACGCCGTATGCCGTCTCGACGATGATCGTCAAGACGTCGCTCTTCGTCAGGCGCATCGGTGTCGAGATGCGCGCGCCGCCGGCGGCGAGATCTTCCAACAAAACCGAATGGACCGCACCGTCGCGCGCTAGACGCGCATCGACACGGACTTCGACCGGGATGCGTGCGCTCGAGCGCGATGTGCGATTTTTTTGCGCGTTGAGACCGTCGAAGATTCCCATCGCAACATAGGACACCCCATGCCGCGGAATTGTGACGTCACATCCAGTTCATATGAACGCTGCGGCCGTGTGGCGCGCGTCGTCGCGCGCGGCGACGAACGTGCCCAGCCGTTCTAGGTCTCCTGGTCTGACGCGCACGAACTGGACACCGTAGTCGCTATGGATGCGACCAGGCTTCTGGCGCGCGAAGATGACGGAACACCCGAGGGTGAATGAAGCGCCGCGCCCCGCGGCGATCGTAAGCGTCAGGTCCTCGCCTCGCGCGAAACGCTGCTCCGACGAGATGCGCGCGCCGCCGACCGACAGATCGTAGATGATGACGGTGTTCTTGCTCTGATCTTTTGCGCGATAGAGATCGGCGCGCTCTTCCATAGAGATGCGTTTGGAAGCGCGGGGACGCCTGAACGCCGCGCGGTTGACTCGGCGCTTCCCAACGCCGAACAGCGCGTCCAAGAAACTCATGACTGGGATGATTTGGCCCAGCGCGGCGACGAAACCTCGGGCCGTCCATGGGCCGTCTACATGCGATCATACGAGGGAGCGTCCAAGGCGTATTTTTCAGGGCGTCCGTCGTCGAGCAGGCTCGGTCGCTCGGCCTCGTCGGCTGGGTCCGTAATCGCCACGACGGCTCGGTCGAATGCGTCGCGGAAGGCGATCCCGAGAGCCTGCTCGCCCTTCGGGCCTATTGTGAAAATGGGCCGCCCGGCGCGCGCGTCGTGAGCGTCGAGACGATCGACGAACCCGAGACGGGCGGATTCACTTCGTTCGCGATGCGCTCAAGCGGGTAAGGTCGCGGCGGCGATCGACGTCGGCGAACGCCGAGGGGGTCGATGCATCGACGAGGGTTACGCGATCGCGGTTCAGGACCGTACCCTTCGCGCCTCGATCGCCGCTCAGGCGGGCGAGCTTGGCGTACATCGATCGCGGGAAGATCGCGGGCGAGCCCCACACGCTTCCGCTTCGCAATGCCGCAGGGCGATCTTGATTGTCGAGCCAGGCGGCGATCAGCGCGTCTATATCTGTGACGTTGATGAGCGGCGCATCGGCGAGCATGAGCACGAACGCGTCTTCGTGCGCGTGGGTCGCCGCTGCTAGCGCGATCGACGAACCGATCCCGGTCGCCCACCGATCATTCGAATAGACCGCCAGCCGTCGCGGATCGACCGCGGCGAGAACGCGATCGACGGCCGCGCCCACGATGAGGCTGCAACACGAAGCGCGCGACGCAGCGGCTGCGTCGATCGCGTGCTGTGCCAGCGGTTTGCCTGCCGTCATCGCGACGAGCTTTTCACCCGGCGCGCCGAAGCGACTCCCGGCTCCAGCGGCGAGCACCGCACATCCGATCGCGCGGACTGCGCCGCGGCGATCACGCATACTTCGCGACCACCTCGATCATCCGATCGTGGATCTTGCCATTGCTGGCGACGAGTCGACCGCCATCGAGCGAGAACGCTTCGCCGCGGTAGCCGCTGACGCGTCCACCCGCTTCCGTGCAGATGAGCGCACCTGCCGCGACATCCCATGCGTGCAGACCAGGTTCCCAGAATCCGTCGAAGCGGCCGCAGGCGACGTAGCATAGATCGAGCGCCGCCGATCCATCGCGCCGTATCGCGCGTGTGATCTGCAAGAAGTCGCCGAACGGATGGATATTCGATAGCGGATCGTCGACTCGATGCGCGGGAAAACCGGTGACAAGCATCGCGGCGCTTGCGTCGTCGCACGATGAAACGCGTATCCGACCGCCGTTGCACGTCGCGCCGCTGCCGCGTTCCGCCGAGAACAGCTCGTCTGCCATCGGGTCGAAGACGCAGCCGAGTTCGACGACGCCTTCGCGCTCGAAGGCGATCGACACCGAGAAGCATCGATAACCGTGCGCGTAGTTCGTCGTGCCGTCGAGCGGATCGACTATCCAGCGGCCGCGGCTCGGATCGCCGCTCGAGCCGGTCTCTTCGCCGAGAAACGCTTCGCCGTGGAAGGCTTCCGAGAGGATAGAACGGATGAGCTTTTCGCTCTTCGTGTCCGCGTCGGTGACGAGATTCGTCCGGACGTCCTTCGAACGGACGTGCATTTCGGTCCCGAGCATCGAACGGAGCAGCGCGCCCGCCTCGCGTGCTGCGCGAGATGCGACGTCCATACGACGGTCCACGTCCGCCACTTGGCGCGGCGGCATGATTGTTCATTCAGCGGCTGGAAAGACGCATGTATCATGCTCGAAACGCGTTCGCAGATCCCCGACTACGAGCTTCCCGGTCCGGCCGCAGCCGAAGTCGTCAAGCGCGAAACCGCGCTCATGACGACCGGCACGAAGACCGCACCGGTCGCCGTGAAGACCGCGAAGGGCCTCTTGCTCGAGGACGTGGACGGCAACGTCTTCCTCGACTTCACGAGCGGTATGGTCGCCGCCGTCGGCCACTCGCACCCGAAAGTCGCGCAGGCGATCGCGGATCAGGCGCAGCGATGGCTCTTCATCAATAGCCCCGACTTCTATTCGCCGCTCGCGGCGGAAGTGGCGGAGCGTCTAGCGCGTCTCGTGCCGGGTACGGCCGGAAAAAAAGTCTTCCTGTGCAACAGCGGCGCCGAGGCGAACGAGGCCGCCATCAAGGCGACGCGGTGGAACAACCCGACGCGCAAGCGCCTCATCGGTTACATCGGTGCGTTTCATGGGCGGACGATGGGTGCGAACGCGCTCACCGCGAGCAAGATCGCGCAGCGCGCGCGCTTCACGCCGAACATGCCGGACGTCCATCACGTGCCTTTTGCGACGTGCTACCGCTGTCCGTACAAGATGACATACCCGAGCTGCGACATATGGTGTGCGCGCATCCTCGAAGAGCTCTACTTCAAGCAGCTCATACCGCCGGACGAAGTGTCGGCGATCTTCGTCGAGCCTATCCAAGGCGAAGGCGGCTACATCGTGCCGCCGCCGGAGTTCGTGCAGATCGTCCGCGACATCGCGAACCGCTACGGCATCCCGTACGTCGACGACGAAGTGCAAGCAGGCATGGGCAAGAGCGGCAAGATGCTCGCGATCGAGCATCACGGCGTCACGGCGAATTGCACGTCGATCGGCAAGGCCCTCGGGTCCGGCGTCGCGGTTGCGGCGCAAGTGCTCGACGCGAACCTCGACTTCGGCGTCCAGGGCGCGCATTCGAACACGTTTGGCGGCAACGGCATCGCGCTGGCGGCCGCCAAGGCGACGCTCGACGTCTTCGAGGAGGAGCACCTCGTCGACCGCGCGGCCGAGCTCGGCGCATATCTCTTCGATCGCCTGCTCGAACTTCAGAAGAGTTTCCCGGCGATCGGCGACGTTCGGGGCAAAGGCCTCATGCTCGCGATCGATTTCGTCGTCGATCGAAAGTCTCGGACCCCCGATCCGGCCCATCGAGACCGCGTCCTCGAGGGCTGCTTCAGGCACGGACTCATGTTGCTGCCGTGCGGCTTCTCCGCGATCCGCTTCACGCCGGCGCTCGTCGTCGAGCGCGAGCAGATCGATCGTGCTATCGCGGTCCTCGACAAAGCGATCAGGGAAGCCTGACCGCGGCGGTCGAGATGAATCTCGACCGCTCCCTAATCGAGAAAATCGACTCGCCCTTCGGGGCATGACAATAGCGACGGTGGCTTGCCCTGGCGCTGGTTTATTAAGTACAATGGCGCTAGAGGAGGGCGTGCGCGGTGGAACCCGTCGAAGCGTTCGTCAGCGAGCTATGCGGACGACCGGTCGAGCTGTCGGCCGGCGGCGCTCGCACGCGCATCGGGCGGGTCGAGGATATCGCGGTCGACGCCGCCGAGGCCTATCCTCCGGTCGTGGGCGTCTACGTGAAATCGCGCGGCAAGCTGCGCTACGCGCCGGCCTCGGAGATCGCCTCGATGGACGAACGGGTGACCGTCCTTACGGCGGCGCCGAAGGACCCGGCCGACTCGTCGATCTCCCCGAACGAACTGCTCCTCAACAAGGAACTGCTCGACAAGCAGATCGTCGACGTCGACGGCCGTAAGGTCGTTCGCGTCAACGACGCGCGCCTTGCGACGACCGGCGAGACGCTGCGCCTCATCGCGGTCGATATCGGCATCTCGGGACTCTTGCGCCGCCTCGGACTGCGCGGTCTCGGCCAAGCCTGGCTCCGGCGCGTGACGAAACCAGGTCTGCGGCCGGCGCTGATCTCGTGGGATGCTGTGCAGCCGCTCCATCGCGATGCGGCCGGCGAGGCGATACGCCTGCAAGTCCCGCGCGAGCTCATCAACCGCATCCACCCGTCCGACCTCGCGTCGATCATCGAGGAGCTCAACGCTTCAGACCAGGCGTCGCTCGTCGGCTCGCTCGACGAAGAGACGGCCGCGGACGCGTTCGAGCAGCTCGACTCCGACACGCAGCTTTCGATCCTCGAGGATCTCTCGCCCGATCGCGCCGCCGACATCATCGAGAATATGTCGCCGGATGACGCGGCCGACGTCCTCGGCGAGGTCGAGCCCGAGAAGCAAGAACAGATCCTGCGCCTCATGGAGCCCGACGAGGCGAAAGACGTGCGCGAGCTGCTCACGCACGACGAAGAGACCGCCGGCGGTCTCATGACGACGGAGTACCTCTCGATCCCGCCTGGCCTCACCGTGGCGCAGACCTTCGATCACATCCGTCAAGCGGCGGAAGACGCCGAACTCATCTATTATCTATACGTGCTCGAGCCGGATGAGAAGATCGTCGGCGTCGTGGCGCTCAAGGATCTCATCACCGCGCGCCTCGACGCGCCCGTCGACGCAATCGCGGTCGACGACGTCGTCCACGTGCCGCTCGAAGCGAGCAAGGAAGAGGTCGCGACGACGATCGCCCGCTACGACTTCCTCGCGGTTCCGGTCGTCGACGAGCACGGCCGCATGCACGGCATCGTCACGGTAGACGACGTCATCGACGTCCTGCTCCCCGAGAAGCTCCGGCGCATGCTCAGCCGCGTCGGAAAGTCGCGGTCGAAGTCGCAGAAAGCGCCGCGGTAGGTCTTGGAAGCCGTCGAGACGGTCGACACCGCGCGTCAGTCCAAGCGTCCGAATCTCCTCCGGACGCTCTTGATGTTCTTGTCCATCGTCGGCCCGGGGATGATCACCGCGAACATCGACAACGATGCCGGCGGCATCGCGACGTACTCGCTCGCCGGCGCGAATTTCGGCTACGAGTTCTTGTGGCTCATCGTCGTCATCACCGTCGCGCTCATCGTCATCCAAGAGATGTGCATCCGACTCGGCGTCGTGACGGGCAAGGGTCTCGCGGATCTCATACGCGAGCGCTTCGGCGTGCGCATCACGCTCGTCGTCATGATCTTGCTCGCGCTGTGCAACCAGTTCACGACGGTCGCCGAATTCGCCGGCATCGCTTCGAGCGCGGACGTGCTGCACATCAGCCGCCTCGTAGCGGTCGCCGTCGCCGCGCTCATCGTCTCGCTGCTCGTCTTGCGCGCCAACTACAAGGTCGTCGAAAAAGTCTTCCTCGCCGCGTGCCTCGTCTATCTGACGTACATCGTATCCGGGATTCTCGCTAAACCCGATTGGCCCGTCGTGCTGCGCGCGACGATCTCGCCGCATATCTCGTTCGCGCCGGCGTATCTCGCGATGTTCATCGGCGTCATCGGCACGACGATCGCGCCATGGATGCAGTTCTACATCCAATCCTCGGTCGTCGAAAAGGGCGTCAAGCCGAAGGAGTTGCGCTACTCGCAGGTCGACGTCGTCCTCGGCTCGTTCGTCACCGACATCGTCGCGTTCTTCATCATCGTGGCATGCGGCGCGACGCTCTTCGTCCATCACGTCGTCGTGAACGATGCCGGCCAGGCCGCCGCGGCGCTCGAGCCGCTCGCAGGCCGCTACGCGTCGCTGCTATTCGCGATCGGCTTGCTCAACGCGTCGCTCTTCGCGGCATCGGTGCTGCCGCTGTCGACGGCCTACACGGTCTGCGAAGCGTTCGGATTCGAGTCCGGCGTCGACAAGCGGTTTGCGGAAGCGCCCATCTTCTTCTCCCTCTATCTCGTCATCATCGTGCTCGGCGCGCTGCCCGTCCTCTTCCCTCATGCGCCGCTGCTCACGATGATCTTCTGGTCGCAGGTCATCTCGGGCATGCTCTTGCCTGTCGTCGTCATCGCGATGCTCATCCTCATCAACGATAAGTCGCTCATGGGCAAGCACGTCAACGGCCGGGTCTTCAACATCATCGCATGGGCTACGGCAACCGGCGTCATCGCCGCGACGCTGGTGTACCTGTTCTTCCTCGTCACGGGCACCGGATCATGACCGCCGACGAGATCGCGCAGCTCGCCGAGCGCGCCGCCCGTGTCATCACCGGCGGCGGCGGCATCAAGGCGCTCGCACAATTGCTCGCCGACGCCGTCGACGGATCGGTGCTCATGGAGGACGAGCAGTGGCGTCATCTCGCGCTGGCCGAGGGTGCCGGCGCGACGGGGGCGCTGCCTGCGTCGTTCGCGCCGTTTCGGAGTGGTGCGCCGATCGCGCAAGGAGCCGACGGCGCCGTCGCTCGAGCGAAGATCGACGAACGAATCACCGCGTTCTGCGCGCCGATGCCGGGCGCGCCGGATGCGGACGGCGTCGCCGGATACGTCACCGTGTTCGTCGCCGGCAAGCCCGCGTCGGCAGTATCGGCGGCGTTGCGCGTCGTCGCGGGCGCTGCGGGCGTCGAGCGAGTACGGCGCGGCGCGGGCAAGTCGCAGGCGAGGCGCGCATTTTGGGATCGCGTGCTCGGCGGCGGCTATGCCGATTCGGCGGCGCTGAAGGACGATGCGGCCGCAGCCTCCATAACGCTCGCACCGTCGTACGTCGCCGCCTTATTCGACGTCGAAGGCGCATCGCCGACCGCCGTCCGCGATACGATCGCGCAGGCGCTCGCCTCGACCGACGTGGTGTGTCCGCCGGTTCCCGCGGGCGGCCACGTACTCGTGCTCTTCGGGGTCAGGCACCAAGCCGATGTCGCCCGCGCGCGTCAAGCCGCGGCGAACGCCGTGCGGGATCTGCCGGCGCAAGCCGTCGCTCGGTCCGTGACGTGCGGGATCGGCGCGCATCACGCCGATCCGCTCGACATCGCCCAATCGTTCAAGGAAGCGCGCCAAGCACTCGTTCTCGGCCGACGGCTTCGCGGGCGCGGCAGCGTCACGACGTACGCCGAGCTCGGCATCCACGCGCTGCTCCATGCGGGCGCCGATCGGGATTCGTTCGCACGTTTTGCGGACGCGACGATCGAACCGCTCGTCGCGTACGATCGTAAACACAAGACGGAGTTGTTGAAGACGTTGCGCCTGTTCTTCGAGGTCGGGGAGAACGTCAAGGAGGCGGCCGAACGGCTCTCGGTCCATCGCCACACGATCTTCTACCGCCTCAACCAGATCGCGCAGATCTTGAAAGTCGACCTCAATAACCCCGACGACCAACTCGGCGTCCGCGCCGCGCTCGCCATCAGGCAGATGCACTCGGACGACGACAGAGGCTTGCCATGACCAAACGCGACATCCCCAAGCGGGCGCGCGAGCTCGGCGTCCAATTCGTCCGCCTGCAGTTCAACGACATCCACGGCGTCACGAAGAACGTCGCCATCCCGGCGAAAGAACTCGACGCCGCGCTCGACGGAAACGTCGTCTTCGACGGATCGTGCATCGAAGGATTCGTCCGTTTCGAAGAAGCCGACATGTACCTCATGCCGGATCCGGCGACGTTCGCCGTCCTTCCGACCGCGCCGGGCGCGCCGGTCGAAGCGCGGCTCATGTGCGACGTCAAGAACCCGGACGGATCGCCGTTTGAGGGCTGCCCGCGCAGCACTCTGCGCCGAGCGCTTGACGAGGCTGTGGCGCTCGGTTACGGAGTCCGCGCCGCCGCGGAACTCGAGTTTTTCCTCTTCGAAACGCCGGCTGGCGGCGGATCGCCGGTCGCGACGACCGACACCGGGTCGTACTTCGATCTGAGCCCGATGGACCGCGGCGACCTCGCGCGCCGAGATGCCGCTTTGGCCCTCGAGGACATGGGGATCCGCGTTTCGGCGACGCATCACGAGGTGTCGCCCGGGCAGCACGAGATCGATCTTGCGGTGACCGACCTGCTCGCTCTCGCGGACGGCGTCGCGACGGCTCGCGTCGTCGTCAAGACGATCGCCGCTCGGCACGGCCTCAACGCGACGTTCATGCCGAAGCCGCTGCTCCATCGCGACGGCAGCGGGCTGCACGTGTCGCAATATTTCACGGCCGGCGACGGCGCGAACGCGTTTCTCTCGGCAGGGACGTTGGCGAACCTCAGCGAGATCGGCTTGGCATACGTCGGCGGATTGCTCGCGCACGCGCGAGGCTTCACGGCGATCACGAATCCGACGGTCAATTCCTACAAACGCCTCGTGCCCGGCTACGACGCGCCGTCGTTCGTCACGTGGTCGCAGCGCGCGAAGAGTTCGCTCGTCCGCGTGCCCGACGAGCGCGGCGGGGTCGTCCGCGTCGAGCTGCGGTCGCCCGATCCGTCGTGCAATCCGTATCTGGCGTTCGCATGCATCCTCAAGGCCGGGCTCGACGGCATCCGCCGCAAGCTGGTGCCGGGCGACCCCGTCGACCTCAATGTCTCGACGATGCCGGAGGACGAGCGCTCGGATCTCGGGATCGATCAATTGCCGGCTTCGCTGCAAGAGGCGATCGTCGCGCTCGACGCCGACGCGGTGACCCGCGCGGCGCTCGGCGACCACAGCTACCACCGGTTCCGCGAGGCGAAGCTTTCGGAATGGGAGTCCTACCGGACGCAGGTGACCCCGTGGGAACTCGACGCGTACTTGACGCTGTGAAGCTGTGTCAAGCGCTCCTCGCAACATTGGTGGCATTTGCGGCGTTGACGTTTCCTTGCGGTTCGGTCGCCGATATCCACGCCACCCCTTCAGCAGACGAGGCGGCTATTCGACGTCAAATCCAGACGTTTGTCGGCCCGATCCCGCCCACGGATCGCAAGTCGATGAAGTTCATCGTCGCGTTCCCTCGACTCGAGGATGGGGCCTCGACGGCGCTCGTCTACCTGATCGGCAGCGGCTACTGCGGTAGCGGGGGTTGCATGTTGTTCGTCATGGTGAAAGATGGTGACCATTGGCGGATGATGAGTCGGACTACGATCACGCGGCCTCCTATCTACATGCTCCGCCAGACGTCTCACGGCTGGCACGATATCGCAGTCCTCGTTTGCGGAGGCGGAATCATCAACTGCTATGAGTCCGAAATCCCATTCGATGGGAGGACTTACGCGTTGAATCCTTCGGTACCGCCGGCACGAAAATTGCAGCATGTGTCGGGCACCGTCGTCATTAGGTCGTACGGTCAGGCGATTCCGCTCTACTAGTCAAATGCCGAGCTTCGCTCGACATACCACATTAGCTCTTGCAAGGCCGCGGTGGTCGAGATAAATCTCGACCGCTCCCGGGCACCCTTTACAGTTTGCCGACCATGTTGCGGATGAGGTTCGTCTCGATCGCGAGGCCGGCGATGCGGGCGAACACCTCGATCGCCTGGATGATCTCGTAGGCCGGCACGCGCCGGTCTTTCGGATCGTCCGGTGTGAGAACGCCGATCAGCTCGCCGTTCGAGTTGAAGATCGGGAATAGCAAGATATCGTTCTCGTGCCACTGGCCCGAGTCGACGCGCGGAAGCACCGCGCGGCTCGGATCGCGCGTGACGCCGCCCGCGACGTTGAGTTCCATCGGCGCGTAGTAGAACGTCTCGCGCACGAGGGTGCGCTCGTTCATCATCTCGCGCAGGTCGGCGCCGCTCACCTCACGCCCCTCGACCTCGCGCGGAAAACCGACGGCCGCACGGCGCACGTACGAGTCGCTGCCGGATCGCCGCAGCAAGATCGTGCCTGCGTTGAAGCCAAAGCTCTCGAGCATGACCGCGATGATGCGGTGGAGCAGCTTGTCAAGGTCACGCTCGACGAAGATCGCGGCTGTCAGATCGAGGATCTTCGCGACGCGCTGCATCACCTCGCGCTGCGGCTCGATCGACCCCAAGTGGACATTCTCGATCGCCGACGCCGCGATGCGCGCGAACATAGCGATGTTGCCGAGCGTCTCGACCGACGGCACCTGTCCGTCGATCGGCGCATCCGGACATAGCAAGCCGATGATCTCGCCGCTCGAGGAGGTCAAAGTGAACAAGAGCGTATCGGCTTCATGCCAAGCGCCCTTTCGCTCGCGCGGAACGAGCATCGCTTCGGGCCTGTAGCACGAGAGCGGGTCCGTATGCCACGATTGCCGCTCGATCGGTGCGTAGTACGCAGACGGGCGCACCAAGAAGCGCTCGTCGAGCTTGATGTATGCCTGCGCGAACGGCACTTCGCGCACCATGAGCCGCCGCATCTGCTCGGGCGCGTAGCCCAACGCCGACCGATACGCGAACACTTGACGGTCGCGCTCCGCGGTCAATATCGAGCCGCAGTGGAAGCCGAACGTCTGGACCGTCGCCTCGAGGATGCGGTCGAGCAGCGGCGCGAGTTCGCGCTCGCGCATGAGCGTGATCGCCAGCTCGACGACCTTGCGCATGCCGTCCGCCTGGGCTTCGAATTCCGCACGCCGCGACGTCTGCGCGTCGGCGATCTCCCGCATCGCGTCGGAGTGGGCGAGAAGCGACGCGCTTCGCGAGACGATCGATCGGTACATGACATCGACGCCGGCGGCCATGAGACCGATGATGCTGACGTCGATAAGCACGTCGATCCAACTGACGATGACGGTCGGCGGATACGCCGGCCACAGAAACGCCGCGATGACGACGATCGCCGAGACGACCGCGGTCGGGATCGCCGCACCTTGGCGGTCCTGCGTCGCGCCAAACACGACGAGCAGCAGAAAGAACGCCCAGACGTCATGGTAGAGCGGCGCGAATAGGTAGACGAGAATTGCGGTGACGAGCAGGTCGCCGACGAGCAGCACGCGAGACAGCGAGCGGATCTGCTCTTGGGTCGACGATGCTTGCAGCCAGCGTGCGGCGATCCCGCCTTGGATGACGAGGACGGCGATCGCGACGCCCTTGAGCCATGTCGGATACGGCCATTGAAGGATCGCGATGAGAATGGTGCCGGCGATGATGAAGATGAAACGCGCTAAGAGCGCGCCGGACATCAGCCAGCGTTGTTCTTGGGTCCGCGTCGAAGTCGAGATGGCATCCTGCATATCATAGGAAGGCGGTTCGAACCGCCCCTCATATGAAGTATCGGCAGGAGCAGGCTAGCGATTGATGACCGGCACGCGGTCATTCGTGGACGGTTCAATAACCGTCGAAGCCGACGGTCACCGTTCCGTTCGGGGACACTATCGTCGGGACGCGCAGCTGCGGCGAGAGGCGACGCAGCGCTTCCCGCGCTTCGCGGTCGCCGGCCGCGTCTCGCTGCCGGAATGTGACGCCGCGCGACCGCATATCCGCCATCGCCGCCGCACAATACGGACAGCCGGGTTTCGTGAATATCTCGACTTCGTCCATCGTCTCGCCCATCTTCCTCAAGGTTTTACACGCCGGCGCCCGAACGTCGCGCTCCGTTTCACCGCTATCATCCGAAAGGAACGCCGCCCGTGCCGCTTCGCTCGATTTCCACCGCGTCCGCTCCGAACCCCGTCGGCCCGTATTCGCAAGCCATCGTCGCCGCGGGCTTCGTGTTCACGGCCGGTCAGGTCGGTCTCGATCCGGCGACGGGGAAAGTCGTCGAAGGCCTCGACGCGCAGGTGAACCAGGCGCTCAACAACATCCGCGCGGTCCTGACCGCGGCGGGCCTCGATGTCACCGACATCGTCAAGGTGACGTTTTTCTTGACCGACATGTCGGCGTTCGGCGCGGTCAACGCGATATACGAGCGCTTCCTCGGAACGCACAGGCCGGCGCGCACGACCGTCGGCGTATCGGCGCTGCCCGGCGGCTCGCTCTTCGAGGTAGACGCGATCGCCGTCGCGCGTCAGTGACCGGCTAGCGACTCGACCTGCGTGAGATAGTCCTTCGCGCGAGGATCGCTCGGGTCGTACGTCATCGCGAGCTTGTACTGCTCGATCGCCTGATCGTACTCGCGGCGGTTCTGATAGTAATAGCCGAGCGCGAGGTGCAGGATCGCGTCGTGCGGATTGATCGCGATGCCTTTGATATATGCCGCATACGCGAGATTCATGAACCCGTGCTCGAAATAATCGGAGCCGAGATTGTAGTAGACCTGCGGCACGTGGGGATCGAACGAGATCGCCTGGTCGTAGAGCTCGATCGCCCTTTGCGAATCGCCGAGCGCGTCGTACGCGACGCCGAGATTCATATAGGCCATGCCGAATTGACCGTTGATCGTCAGCGACTTCTGGATCTTGTCGATCGCCGACTTCGGGTCGCCCGAGTTGATGAGCTCGACGCCCCAGTTCATCCAGCACTGGAAGCAGCTCCCCTGCGCGTTGATCGCCATCTTGTATTGCGAGATCGCGTCGGTGAAGCGGCCTACCTCGCCGTAGACGATACCGAGCCCGTTGTGCGCTTCCCAAAACCTGGGGTTGAGCTGGATGGCCTGATTGTATAGGCTGATCGCCTCCGGGTAGCGCTTCTCCGCGTCGAGCACGGTCGCGAGCTCGAAGCGCGAGATCGGATCATCCGACGGCGAGCGATCCATATCGAGCTCGTCCTGCGCCTCGAGCTCTTTGAGCCGGCCTTCCTCTTTATAGACCTCGACGAGGTTGAGCATACCCTCTTGCGACGGCAAGCTCAGTTTGAACTGCGCGATCGCGTCGTCGATGCGGTTTTCCGCGACGTAGACGCCGCCGAGACGGTTGTGCACGTCGCGATCGGACGGCGAGTTCGCGAGGACGATCTTGTACGAGGCCTCGGCAGCGGAGTAATGCTCGAGACGATATTCGACATCGCCGAGGAGCCTTTCGGCCGCCATGTTCGTCGGATCCATTGCGACCGATTGCGCCGCCTCGTCGCGGGCCTGTTGGTTGCGGCCGCTGGCGGCATCGAGCTGGGCCTGGGCGAGCAATGACGCCGATGTTTGCGGGGAGGCCGAGGGCGCTGGGGAGGCGGTCGACGACGTCGACGAGCGGGCTTCGGCGGGAGTCCCCATGAGGCCGCTGACGGTGAGCAGCGCGGCCGCGGCGACGAATGGCGTGAGGCGGTCGTTCATATAGTTAGTAGGCTCCACCAATCCCCGATGCCCGTCCTGCGTGACTTAGTATACCGCTCCCAAAGAACGGGTGCAACGACCCTCAGGTCACTGTCAGAGGTGTGCCGATGGCCCGCGCGAAGCGGTCGCCGGGGCCGCATCTCCGGAGAAAACTTCATGCGAAAGATATTCGGTATCGCCGCGCTGATCGCCGCCATCGCGCTCGGCGGGTGCCCGAACCCGAACAACATCGGCGTACAGAACTACGGCACCGTAGCGGTCACCGTCGTCGACGGGACGACCGGCAAGCCGGTGAGCGGCGCACTTGTCAGCGCGGGCAGCACGTACACGTGCACGACCGGCGCCGATGGGATCTGCACAAACCCGCTCCGGCTCCCGGTCGGGAACTGGACGATCACCGCCGTCACGGCGGGCCAAAAGGGATCGTCTGACGTCACCGTCGTGGAGAACCAACAGATCTCGACCACGATCCAGATACAGTAGGCGGCGAGCAGCCGCGCGCGCATGCCCGAGCTTCCCGAACTCGAACTGCTGCGCGTCAAGCTCACCGAGTATCTCTCGGGCCGCTCGATCATCGCCGTCGCCGTCGACCCGCGACGGCAAGTCGTTCTCCGCTATCCGCCGGCCGATTTCGCCCGCGATCTGACCGGCCGTGAGTTCGCGGCCGTCGAGCGGCGCGGTAAATTCCTCGAGTTCGCTTTCAAGGATGGCGGCACGCGCCTCATCGTCAATCCGATGCTCGGCGGACGATTCGCTTTCTGCACGCGTGCTGCGCCAGAGCTGCCGTCGACGTGCTTCACGCTGCAGCTCACGGGCGCGATGGACCTGCGCTTTCTCGACGCCGTCCAAATGGCACGCGTCTACTTGACGGATGACCCGGCGCAAGACATCCAGTCGTATTCCGATATGGGACCCGACGCGCTCGACCCGGCGCTCACCTTCGAAGAATTCGAACGCCGGCTCAAACGACATCGCGGCGAGATCAAGAACGCGCTTCGAAATCAAGCATTTGTCGCCGGCATCGGCAACGCGTATTCCGACGAGATCCTGTACGCGGCGCGGATCCGACCGCTGCGCCGCGCGAGCACGCTGAAGCCCGACGAACGCCGCACCCTGTACGACATGATGCGATCGACGCTGGGCCACGCGGTCGAGACCGTGCGGTCGCAATACGCCGCGGGCAAACATCCGCTCCACAAACAGGACCGGTCGTTCATGCGCATCCATGCCAAGAAGAAGACCGCGTGCCCGCGCTGCGGCCATCGCATATCAAGCATCCATTCGGGCGGCGAGACGACTTACTTCTGTCGCGGCTGCCAGTTATGAACAGGCCCA
Organism: Candidatus Eremiobacteraceae bacterium; assembly: GCA_035710745.1. Lineage (NCBI taxonomy): Bacteria > Bacillati > Vulcanimicrobiota > Vulcanimicrobiia > Candidatus Eremiobacterales > Candidatus Eremiobacteraceae > Candidatus Eremiobacteraceae bacterium. Next base: position 130,153 of record DASTCX010000018.1, read on the forward strand.
CCGGGTTATACACAGCCTAGTTCCGACAAGAGTCCAAGGCCTCGTCTTCACGCTCCGACACCCGGACAAATGGGCCGGCACGCGCGTCACGTAGCCGCCTAGCACATCGGTCAACAGGTGTGAAGAGGAGGCTTTCGTGGCAGCAAGTGGATCGCCGGTGAAGACCGCGCTCAACTTCATCAAGAAAAGCGGCGCCAAGATCGTCGATTTCAAATTCATCGACATGCCCGGCATGTGGCAGCATACGTCCGTGCCCGCCGAGACGGTCGGTGCCGGCGAGTTCGCCGACGGCATCGGTTTCGACGGTTCCAGCATTCGCGGTTTCCAAGAGATCCAAGAAAGCGACATGGTCTTGCTGCCCGACCCGGCGACGGCGCGGGTGGACACGTTTTGCTCGGTGCCGACCGTCTCGTTCGTCTGCGATGTCTTCGACCCGCGCGAGCAGAAACTGTATCCGCGCGATCCGCGCGGCGTTGCGAAGCGCGCCGCCGCGCACTTGAAGAAGTCCGGCGTCGCCGACGTGTCGTACTTCGGGCCCGAGCTCGAGTTCTTCATCCTCGACCATCTCAGCTTCGATGTGTTGCCGTACATGAGCGGTTACCAGATCGATTCCGAAGAGGGTCACTGGAATTCGGGCAGCGCCGACGCGCCGAACATGGCGTACACGCTGCGGCCGAAGGAAGGCTACTACCCGGTCGCCCCATCGGACAAGCACATGGACATCCGCTCGGAGATGGTCCTTGCGCTCGGCGAGTGGGGCGTGCCGGTCGAGATGCACCACCACGAAGTCGCGACCGCCGGCCAGACCGAGATCGACATCCGTTACAACGATCTCGTCACTCAGGCCGACAACGTCATGACCTACAAGTATGTGACGCGCAACGTCGCGCGCAAGTACGGCAAGACCGTCACCTTCATGCCGAAGCCGCTCTTCGGCGACAACGGCTCGGGCATGCACGTCCACCAAAGCCTCTGGAAGGGTAAGACGAATCTCTTCTACGATCAGAAGGGCTACGCCGAGCTATCGAAGCTCGCGCTCTACTACATCGGCGGGCTGTTGACGCACGTCGATGCTCTCTTGGCCTTCTCTGCACCGACGACGAACTCGTACAAGCGGCTCGTGCCGCACTACGAGGCGCCGGTGAACATCGCGTTCTCGAAGGGGAACCGGTCGGCCGCGATCCGCATCCCCATCTTCTTCAAAGGCCCGCGCTTCTCGAAAGCCAAGCGCATCGAGTTCCGTCCGCCAGACTGCACGGCGAACCCGTACCTCGCGTTTTCCGCGATGCTCATGGCCGGCCTCGACGGCATCAAGCGCAAGATCGACCCGGTGAAGGCCGGCTTCGGTCCGCTCGACACGAACATCTACGAACTGCCTGCCCGCGAGGCGAAGAAGATCAAATCGGTTCCCGGCAGTCTCGACGAGTCGCTCGCGGCGCTCGAGAAAGATCATGCGTTTCTGCTCGAAGGCGGTGTATTCAGCAAAGACCTCGTCGATACGTGGATCGAATACAAGCGCACCAAAGAGATCCAAGAAGTCAAAGTGAGGCCGCATCCATATGAGTTCTACCTCTACCACGACCTTTGATCGGCAAAAGCTCCCGATCTACCAGCTCGACGCCTTCACCTCGACGACATTCGGCGGCAATCCAGCCGCCGTTTGTCCCCTTCCGACGTGGCTCGACGAGGCGAAGATGCAGGCGATCGCAGCGGAGAACAACCTAGCCGAGACCGCGTTCTTCGTTCCGGCAGGCGACGACTACGAGATCCGCTGGTTCACACCGCTCCACGAGATCGGGCTATGCGGACACGCGACGCTTGCTTCCGCATTCGTCATCTTCAACTACTTGCGGCCCGGCCGCGATCGTGTTTCGTTCGAATCGAAGAGCGGCCCGCTGCGCGTCAGCGCAGTTGACGGACGCTTGACGCTCGATTTTCCGTCGCTCCCGGCCAAGCCGGTCGCTCCGCCGGCTCGCATCCGCGAGGCGCTCGGCTCCGCACCCGAAGCGACGTTCGAGGCGACGGCGCTGCTCGCGGTCTTCCCCACCGAACGCGACGTCCGTTCGCTCTCGCCGGATTTCGCTCTCGTCAGCGAGATCCACCCGCACGGCATCGTCGTGACGGCGCCCGGTGACGACGTCGATTTCGTGTCGCGCTTTTTCGTGCCGAACTACGGCATCGCGGAAGACCCGGCGACCGGCTCGACGCATTGCACGCTCGCGCCGTATTGGGCGGAGCGCCTCGGCAAGACGAAGCTGCGCGCTCGTCAAGTGAGCGCGCGCGGCGGTGAGTTCTGGTGCGAGCTCTCGGGCGATCGCGTCTTCATCTCCGGACACGTCGCGCCGTATCTCGAGGGCCACATCGACGTATGAATAGCGCGTCCGCGAAGGCGGTCATCCGCCGCGCCACGCCGAGCGACGGCGAGGCCGTGCGACGTTTCGTGTTCGACACGCTGCGCGCGTACGGCGTCGAGCCCGAACCGCACGATCACGACAAGGATGTGATGACGTTCGGCCAAGACCCCGAGCCGATCGACGCGTTCGTCGCAGATGTCGACGGCGTCGCGGTCGGCTGCGTCATGGTGGCGCCCCGCGCGGGCCCCGTCGGTTGGCTTTCGAAGTTCTTCGTCGATCGAGCCTTTCGCGGCCGCGGCATCGGTCGTGCGCTCCTCGAACGGGCGGTCGCCGCCGCGCACGAACGCGGGTACAAGCGGCTTGCGCTCGATACGCGCACGTATTTCAAGGAAGCGATCCATCTGTACGAGACGACCGGCTGGCGGCTGTCGCCGGGTGAATCGCATCCGCCCTGCGACGCGTACTACTACCTCGATCTCTAGCCCGTGCGGGCTCTATCGGACGCCCCGTGAAGGGCGAGCCGCTCGCTGTGCGCGAACCCCGCGCCTCTATGGATAAGCCCCCCAAATTGTGGCGCTTGCTGGTGATGCTCGCCGCGGTCGTCGCGGTGATCGTCTATCTCAAGTATTTCTTGCCCGCTCAGTTGGCGAAATGACGTCGCGACCGATCGACCTCGGGATCTTCAAGAGCTACGACATCCGAGGGACCTACCCCGACGAGCTCGACGAGCGGGTCGCCGAGATGATCGGGCGCGCCTTCGTCGATCACGTCGGGCCGTCGACCGTCGCCGTCGGGCGCGACATGCGCGAGTCGTCGAAGCCGCTCTTCGATGCGTTCGCGCGCGGCGTGATGATGCAAGGCGCCGACATCGTCGACCTCGGCCTGACGAGCACGGACGAGCTGTATTTCGCCGTCGGCAAATTCGGATATCCGGGCGGCGCGATGATCACCGCATCGCACAATCCGAAGCAATACAACGGCTTCAAGCTGTGTCGAGAAGGCGCGATCGCGCTGTCTGCGGAGACCGGCGTTTTCGCGATCCGCGATATCGTCGCACACGGGGCATTCAAGTCGGCCGGGCGGCACGGAACGATGACGTCGCGCGACGTGTTGCCCGATTTCGTCGAACACTGCTTGTCGTTCATCGACCTCGACACGATCCGGCCGCTGCGCATCGCGATCGATTGCGGCAACGGCATGGGCGGCCTCATCGTGCCTGCGATCTTCAAGCGGCTGCCGGTCGAGGTCATCCCGCTGTATTTCGAGCTCGACGGTTCGTTCCCGAATCACCCGGCGAGCCCGATCGAGCCTGAGAACATGGCGGATTTGCAACGTGCGGTTCGCGAGAGCAAAGCGGACCTCGGCGCGGCGTTCGACGGCGACGCCGATCGCGTCTTCATAACCGACGAGCATGGCGAACTCGTCGGCGGCGATATGGTGACCGCGCTCGTCGCGGATATGCTCTTGCGCAGCCACCCGGGCGCGACCATCCTGTACAATCTCATCTGCTCGCGCGGCGTACCGGAGCTCATCAGCAAACGCGGGGGCGTCGGCGTGCGCACGCGCGTCGGGCACTCGATCATCAAGGCCGTGATGCGCGAGCGCGACGCCGTCTTCGGAGGCGAGCACTCCGGCCATTTCTATTTCCGCGATCACTACTTCGCCGACTCGGGCCTCATCGCGCTGCTCGTCGTGCTCGAGCTCATCTCGCGCGAGAACAAACCGGTGAGCGAGCTCTTGGCGCCGCTCGACCGCCGTTTCCGGTCCGGCGAGATCAACAGCCGGGTCGTCGACGTGCCGAAAAAGCTCGAGGAGCTCGTCGCCGCGTACTCGGACGGCGAGATCGACCGCCTCGACGGGGTCACCATCCAATATCCGCAGTGGTGGTTCAACGTGCGGCCGTCGAACACGGAGCCGCTGCTGCGCCTCAACGTCGAGGCCGACAGCCGCGAGCTGCTCGAAAAGAAACGCGACGAAGTGTTGAAGATCATCCGCGGGTAGCATTACTTTGTAGCGGTCGAGCTTCAGCTCGACCGGAACGACCGCCCCTCACTCGAGGAAAGGTCACGGCGGTCGAGCTAAAGCTCGACCGCTACACGGCACTCAACGAAAGGCCGCACGAGCATGCTCATCATCGGCCCGGCCACGATCGCGGTCGGAGACGGCACGACCTTCCAGGGATGCGTCGGCGTCGAAAACGGCCGTATCGCATCGCTCGAGGACGGCCCGCAGCACATCGACGTCGAGCTGCCCTTCGGCAGCACGATCACACCCGGGCTCGTCGACCTCCATATCAATGGATGGTCGACGTCGTGGTTCAATCGCGAGCCGGCCGAAGCCGTTCGAGCCGTGTCGTCCGGCGGCCCGAAGCATGGTGTCACGTCATTTCTGCCGTCGATCATGACCGCTCCGTGGGAGCAGATGTTGCGAGCCGCGCGCGAGACGTACAAGACGGTCGGCGTTCCGACGTCGGGAGCGCGACCGCTCGGCGTTCATTTCGAAGGCCCGTTCCTCAGCACCGAATACCGGCGCTTTCACAAGAAAGAGTGGATACTGGCGCCGACGCCTGCGATGATCGAAGCGCTTCTCGACACCTGGACAGCCGGAAGATGCCGCGTCACGATGGCGCCCGAGATCGAGGACGCACCGCGTGCCGCGGCCGAACTGCGCCGTCGCGGCGTCACGCTCGCCGCCGGGCACACCGCCGCGACGCGCGCGATGGGAGACGCCGCGATCGGAGAGGGCTACCGCATCCTCACCCATGCGTTCAACGCGATGCCGCCGATCAACCAGCGAGCGTCGACGATCCTCAGCGCATATCTGCTCGACGCCGCCGCGTTCTGCGAAGTCATCGCCGACGGCGTCCACGTCGCGCCCGAACACCTCGCGCTGCTCTATCGCTTGAAGAACGTCAACCTCATACTGACGACCGATCACATGCCGGTGCGCGAGGGCCTCGCGGAAGACGGCGGCGTCGTGCGCGACCGCGACGGCACGATCGCCGGCAGCCACCTGACGCTCGACCGCGCGGTGCGTAACCTCATGGCGGCGACGGGCATCCCCCTCGCCGAGGCGGTCTCATGCGCCACGTGGGCACCCGCGCGAGCGATGTCGCTCGACGACGAAGTCGGCAGCTTGCGCGAAGGCATGCGCGCCGACCTCGCGGTTTGGGACCGGCGTCATCAGATCTCGCACACGTTCGTCGACGGGAAGCTCGCGTACTCGAACGACTAGACCGCCAGGATCTCTCCCACGATCGCACCGGCGTGGTTCTTGACCGCCGGCCGGCGGTGCCGCTCGAGGAGCGTGGCCGCATCTTCGTCGATGGCATCAAGTTCGAGAAGCCGCTCGATGACGAAGGGCGACACCGCACGATAGTTGCCGTCGGCGACCTTGACGCACATGCCGACCTTGCGCGTGATCGATGCCGACGCGTGGAAGCCTTCCGCACCGCCCTTGCAGACGACGTTCGGGAAAGTCGCGCGCATGAGGTCGGTGTCGAAGCGCCCCGTGCCGGCGACGTATGCCGGATTGTTGACCATCGCGCGACGGACGCGCTCGATCGGGTTCCTCCAGCCTGCAGGCAGCGCGCTCGGGTCGGCGATGCGGGCGTAGAGCTGCGCGCTCTTGCGCAGGGGCACCGCTACGACGGGGATACCGCAACCGTCGACGCCGACGACCATCGCCGACCGGTCGACGTCGAAAAGTTCGGCGCACGCCTCGAGAATCGCGGCTTCGGCGGCGTTTGACGCAGACAGATAGTCCGACGTCGGCGCGCCGAGATGGGCGGCGAGCGCGAGGATCGCAGCATGTTTGCCGGAGCAGTTGTTGTGGATCGAGCGCGGACGCTCGCCGGCAGCCGCGAGCGCGGCGGCGCTCGGCTCGTGCGCCGGCGGATGCGGCCCGCACTGGAGCGCCGACTCGTCGAGGCCGGCTTTGGCGAGCATGCTTTGGACGGCCTCGATATGGTAAGCTTCGGCGCTATGCGACCCAGCAGCCGCCGCGAGCTCGACGTCGGTGAAGCCGAAGCGGTCGGCGGCGCCGCTGCGGACGACCGTCGCGCAGATGAGCGGCTTCGCGGATGAACGCAAAAACGTGGGCGCGTCGATGTCGCCTGCGGATCCGAGGATCTTGCCGGTCGGTTCGGCGACGACGAAGCGGATCGCGTGCTGGCTCTCCACGATGCCCCCACGCGTGACGACGACCGCCGCTCGTGGCGGCGACTCGATCGGCTCGTAAGTCCGGGCGAGCGGTTTCGCGTTGCGCATTGCCGCGCGCGGTTTCATGTTGCGGCGAGTGCGGCCCTGCGCATTCGCGGACCGCGACTGCGATAGACCGCACACGGTCGAGCCGAGGAACGCTGCGCCGCGTCCAAGAAGGCGGTCGCCGCCGGCTGATACGACAGGTTAGGGTTCTTCATGTCTTTAGACGCGATGCGCGATCTTCGGCCGCTCTCGATCGGCGAGCTGCTCGACCGCGCGTTCAGCATCTCGTTCAAGAACATCTTGCCGTTCAGCGCGATCGTCTTCGTCGTCGTCGTACCGCAGATGATCATCAGCTACTTCGCGATGAACGGTCCGCTGGCGGCGATAATGGATCAGGCCGCCAAGATGGGCACGACGGCCGGCTCGACGACGCCCCCGGATCCGATGCCGCTCCTCAGCGCCGAAGCGAACGCGGCACCGTACTTCGGCGCGATCCTTCTCTATGGATTGCTCGTCGTACCGCTCGCGAACGCGGCGGTAGTCTCGGGCATCTCGCGCGCGTACTTGCACATGCCGGTCCGCTTCGTCGAGTGCTACCGCGACGCGATCGGCCGCTGGGGGTGGCTCGTCCTCCTCGGCCTGCTCTGGGTCGCCACCGCCATCGCCGCCGAGATCGGCGTGACCATACCGTTCGGGATCATCGTCGTCTCGCTAGGCGCGATGGCCGGCACGCTCGGCGTGTTCGGCGCGATCCTGGCGATCGTCGTGGGGATCGCCGCGGTTCTCGCAGTGATCGGTCTCGTGTCGCTGCTTTGCCTCGCTGCCGCGTTCTCGTTCGTCGCCGCCGTGCTCGAGAAGATGTCGCCGGGCTTTGCATTCCGTTCCGGTTTTCAGCGCGTGTTCGGCGAGGGGCAGTTCTGGCGCTCGCTCGGCATCGCGGCGGCCCTCTTCGGCATCGTCATCGGCTTCGAGGTCATCGGATCGGTGATCGGGCTAATCGCCGGCGTCGTCCACAATTTCGGGCTTATCACGATCGTCAACGGCATCGTCCAAGTGTTCCTCTATCCGTTCTTGTTCGCGGTCGTCGCCGTGTGCTACTACGACGTCCGCATCCGCCGCGAAGGCTTCGATCTGCAGATGCTCGCGGCGCAGCTAGGCGGACCCTCGACACCGGCCTCCCTACCGTGACCGCGTTCCGGATCGTCGCGGCGGCGCTCGCGTGCTCGCTGCTCCTTTCGACGTTCGCATCCGCCGCGGAAGCAAGCGTGCAGCGCGGGTACGCATCGACGCTCGTCGCTGCGGCGCAGCGAATCGAACGAGCCGCGAAAGCCAACGCTCCTGTGCCTGCGATGCACATCCCACCGGCGCCGCTCGGCGGACCGCCACGCTTCTCGCCGTCCCTCGACGACTGGCTCCAGCGCTCGCTCGACGCTGCTCGCAGGACCAAGTCTGCGAAGACGCGAGCCGCTTCGCTTGCGACGATCGCTGCGTCGCTTCGCTACGTCGCGACGGGCGCCGGATCGGCGAACTCTACCGCAGCGCCGCGGACCGACCTCGAAGCTGCGGCGAAGTCGATCTTGGCGGAATCGGCGTATCGCGTCAGTGCGACGAAACCGGCGCAGCCGCAGCAGCCGACGATCTGGGACCGGATACTGAACTGGATAATCGAAAAGATCGACGAGCTTTTCGGCCGCCTTGCGACGGCGACGCAGAAAGTGCCGATCGTCGGCGTCATCATCGGATACGCGATCGTCGGCGCGGCCATCATCGGGCTCGCCTTCGTCGGCTATCGCCTCGCGCGCCGCTTGACGTCTCGCCGCGACACCGCGGTGGCCGGCGTCGGCGAGGTCTTGCCGCTTTCGACCAACCCCGACGAGCTCTATGCGCTCGCACGCGATGAGGCGCGAAGCGGCAACACCGGGCAAGCCGTGGCGCTGCTTTATCAGACCGCGCTCGTGCTGCTCGATCGCGTCGACCGGATCGCGTACGACCCATCGCGCACGCCAGGCGAATACCGTCGCCTGGTCCACCGCAACGCGCAGACGATCGCCGATGCCTTCGACGCGCTCGCGCGACTTTTCGTCGCCGTCGCATTCGGGAGAGCGAGCGCCGGCGCAGATGACTGGCGTCGGGCGGACGCGGCGTTTTCTGGGATCCGGCGCTCGCTCGGCGCTGCGCAGGCCGCATGAAGCCGCGAGCGTTTCCGTGGTTCGAGGCGATCGTCGCTTTCATCGCGATCGCCGCGATAGCAACCGCGGCGTATTTCGAGCAGGTTCGGCAGACGGCGACCACCGCGTTCGACACGCGCTCGTCGTACGACGCCGCGAGCGGCGGTTACCGCGCGTGGTTCGAGCTGCTCCAGCGCGAAGGCGTCCGCGTCGAACGCTTCGAGCGGCGGCCAGCCTTCCTCGATGGGTCGATCGACGTGTACGTCATCGCGAACGAGACGCTCGGCAACCTCATCACCACCTCGCAGGTCGAGGAGGCGCCCGACTACTACAACGACGGCGATTGGTTCGCGCTCGCGAAGTGGGTGAAAGCGGGCGGCCATCTCATCTGGGTCACGGACGGGTACGCGCAGCCGACGTACCTGAACGCGCCGGAACTCGTGGAAAAAGGGCCGGTAAATGACGACGCGGTCACCGTGACGCCGTCGTCCATGGCGGCGAATGTCCGATCCGTATCCGGAACGTCCAAGCTGCGAGTGCCATTCGATTCCGGGGGCGCGCCGCCGATCGTCGCCGACGATACCGGAGGCGTCGTCGCGACGTATCCGCTCGGCAAGGGAACGATGACGGTCGTGTCCGACGCGTCGTTGTTCGAGAACGGCCGTCTCGCGCTCGCCGATAATGCGACGCTCGCGTACGATCTCGCGACGACCGGACTGACGCAGCACGGCTCCGTCGCGTTCGACGAGTGGTCGCACGGGCATGTGGCAGGCGATTCGTGGTGGTCCGTGCTCCCGCGGTCTTTCCAGGTCGCTCTCATCGTCATCGCTCTCGCGCTCGTCGCGCTCGGCGTCGGCACCGGGCTGCGCTTCGGCCCCGCGGTGAAGCTGCCTGATGAGAGCGAACGGACCTCGGAAGAATATCTCACCTCGATGGCCGTGCTCTACCGCCGCGGCGGTGCGGTGAAAGAAGCGGTCGTCGAGATGGCGGACGCATGCTTGCGCGACGTCGCCTCCGGCCTTGGTCTGTCGGAGGGCGCGGGCGGCCGCGCGATCGCCGCGCGCGCCGGCGGGCATGGGGGCGACGAGCGCGGCGAAGCCGTCATGGAGCTCGATCGCATCCGCTCGTTCGAAGCCCCGACCGAATCAGAGCTCATCCGCGCAGCAGCGCTTTCCGTAACGCTTCGAAAGGAACTCTCACCACATGCCCGCATCGGCATCGGACGTCGCGCGACGTCTCCAAGACGGCCTTCGTAAGGTCATCGTCGGCCAAGACGAGACCATATTCGCGATGCTCTTGGCTTTGCTCGGCCAAGGCCACGCGCTCATCGAAGGCGTCCCTGGCACCGCGAAGACGCTGCTCGTGCGAACCCTCGCCGTGCTGCTCGGCGTCGATTTCCGGCGCATCCAATTCACGCCCGACCTCATGCCGTCGGACGTCGTCGGCACGACGGTGTTCAATCCGAAGACCGGCGAATTCTCGACGCGCCGCGGTCCGATCTTCACCGACCTGCTGCTCGCGGACGAGATAAACCGCACGCCGCCGAAGACACAATCGGCGATGCTCGAAGCGATGGAAGAACGACAGGTGACGATCGACGGTGTCGTCATGCCACTATCGACGACGTTCATGGTCTGCGCGACGCAGAACCCCGTCGAGTACGAAGGCACGTATCCGCTCCCGGAAGCGCAGCTCGACCGTTTCATGGTCCGTGCGAAGACCGGCTACCCCCAGCGCGACGAAGAACTGGACCTGCTCCATCGCGTCGCCGACGGCTTCGATGCGCGCCACCTCGAACGTGCGGGGATCGCGCAGGTCGTCACACCCGATGAGTTCGCGGCCGCGCGCGAAGCGGTGCGAGCGATCCATGTCTCGCCGTCGCTCCAACGCTACGTCTATGACATCGCCGCGTACACGCGGTCATCTTCCGAGGTGAGCCTCGGCGCAAGCCCGCGTGCCGCGATCTGGCTGCTCATCGCCGCGCAAGCGGCGGCGGGGATCAACGACTCAAGTTTCGCGACACCAGATGACGTGAAAGATGCGGCCCGCTACGTCCTGCCGCATCGGCTGCTCGTCAGACCGGAGGCCGAAGTCGAAGGCGTCACGGCGGACGAGGTCATCCGCCGCGCGCTCGATTCCGTGCCCGTACCGAAGGAAGCCGAGGCCTGATCCGCGTGCTCCGAGCCGGACCGAAGCGCGTCTCGTGGACCGCGTCGTTCCCGTGGGTGACGCCGCGGTTTGTGGCAGTCGCCGCCGCGATCGCGGTCGTCTATGCGCTGAGCGCGTTCGCGCCGGTGCTCGCCGTCGCCGCAATCGTCGCCGCTTCGGTCCTGATCGGTCTGCTCGCCGCCGATGGCGCTCTCGGCCCGCGCGCCTCAACCCTTACGGTCACGCGAGAGGAGCTCGACCATCTCGCACTGGGCGTGCCCGCAACGCTGCGCTACGAGGTCGCAAACCGCGGGCGCACGCCTGCGTTCTACGAGCTCTTCGAAGATCAGCCCGACGTCCTGCAGCTTCCCGAAGCGCCTGCGTCTGGCACGGTGGGCGCCGGCCGGCGCATCGACGCAACGCTCGCGGCGATGCCGATCGAGCGCGGCGACGCACGGCTCGACTCGATCTACGTCGCGGCACGATCGCCGCTCGGTCTTCTGCGGCGCCGTTGGATCGTCTCGTCGCCGGCGGAAGCACGCGTCTTTCCCGATCTCAGCGCGGTCGAGCGATACGGCGCGCTCGCGAGGCGCGATCGCCTCGTCGAGGCGGGCTTCCGCAAGATGCGGCTGCGCGGCAGCGGCGGCGAGTTCGACAGCCTACGCGAACACGGTCCCGACGACGCCTTCCGCTCGATCGATTGGAAGGCGACCGCGCGCCGCGGCAAGCTCATGGTCGCGCAATACGACGTCGAGCGAAGCCAGAACATCGTGCTCGTCCTCGACGCCGGACGACTGATGACTCCGCGCCTCGGGCCACGGCGCAAGTTCGATTACGCGGTGACCGGCGCGCTCTCGGTCGCGACGCTCGCCTCTCTCAGCGATGACAAAGTCGGATTGCTCGCTTTCGCCGGCGACGTCATCGAACACATCGCACCGCGCTCGGGCCGCCATCACGTAAACGGTCTGACGCAGCGAATCTACGGTCTGCAGCCGCGCTTCGAGGAATCCGATTACGAGCGCGCCTTCTCGTATCTGCGCCGCCGCCAGCCGAAGCGCAGCCTCGTCATCGTCTTCACCGACATGTTCGACCCCGTCGCGTCCGCGACCGTGCTCGCGAACATGTCGATTCTCTCCCAGCGGCACCTCGTCGTCTGCGTTCTCATGAACGACGCCGCGATCGAATCGGCGATCGCATCCGAGCCCACGAATCCACACGACGCCTATCGCGCGAGCGTCGCGTTCAGTCTGCTCGCCGAACGGAAGAAATCGGCGGCGATACTCGCCGCCCGCGGCGTCGCGACCGTCGACGTGCCAGCGAGCGACCTCACGGTCGCGATCATCAATGCGTACATCGAAATCAAGTCGCGCTCGCTCTTATGACGTTAATCTGTAGCGCTCGAGCTGTAGCGGTCGAGCTTTAGCTCGACCGACGCGGCGCTTCTTGCGAGGGGCCATAGCGGGGACTTCACGGCCCGCGACGCGAGGGTGTCGCTCTCGCGGGCACGCGGCGAATCGGGAAATAGTTGCCTTCCGCCGCTGTCTTCGGCCGCTCTCGCGGCCTCAGAACACCCGCTTAGAGCGACCCCTCGCGTCGCGGGCCTTGGTCAACCGCGCGGCCCGGTCTGAGCGGGCATCGCAAGGGGCTTAAGCGGGGCTTGTGAGGCGGCGAAAAGCCGCCGAACAGAGCGGCGTAGGTAAGTATGACCCGATTCGAGCCGCGTCCCCGCGATGGCCCGTTGCGATGCCCGCGCCGGTCGAGCTAAAGCTCGACCGCTACAGGTCGAGTGGCGCGATCAGTCTGTGTTGATCGGGGCGCGGTCGCGGCCCACGAATCCGAAATAGACGATCATGAGCACGATCGTCGCCGCACCGACGGTGAGGCGGACCTGGGGCGGGAAGCGCAGCGGCGAGAAAAAGCCCTCGATCGTACCCGCGACGACGAGCATGCAGCAAACGCCGAGAATGAGAATGCCCGCTCGGCGCGCGTTGATCTTGAGAGCGTCGAGGCGCCGCAATCGGCCGGGATTGAAGATCGGCGCTGCGAGCATCGTGCCGGCAGCCGCGGAGATGACGATCGCGGTGAGCTCGATGCACCCATGCGGCGCGATCGTCGCCCAAAAATCGTAGCCGAAGCCCGCGTTCGTGTACAGAGCGCCGGTACCGCCGACCATGAGGCCGTTGAACAGCAGGAAGTAGAACGTCGGGATCGCGAGCAACGCCCCGCCCGCGAACGTGATGATGGCGATGCGGATGTTGTTCGTCATGATCGCCGACGATACGGCCGGTGCTAGATCGCGGTCGAACTTGAAATTTGTGTCGTGGAGGCTGCCGTGGAGCGGCGTTATGAGCTCGGGAGGAAGCAACGCGTACGCGTTGACCGGTTTGATCGTGACGAGCCAGTAGGCGAGCACGGCGGATGACGCGAACAACGCGGCGCACGCGACGATATACCATTTGGAGCGCCGGAATTCTGCGGGAAACGCGTGCGTGAAGAACCGCCGGACGCGGTTCGGCTCGCCCGTCTTCGCCCCGTAGACGAATGCGTGGGCGCGCGCCGTAAGGCGATTGAGATAGGCGCGCAGCGTCGGATCGAAGCGATGGCCGTCGGCGTAGGCGAGGTCGGAAGTCGCCCACCGGTAAAGGCGGCCGAACTCCGACACTTCACCGGGACCGAGGCTTCGGATGCCGCGCCGGTCGAGCGCGGCGATGAGCTCTTCGAGCCGGTCCCAGCCCGCTTTTCGCCTGGCGACGAATACGGATTGGCGCACGCCGCGACGTTCGCCCGGTCCGCGGGGGACTCATTTGGAGCGCAACGTCTCGGTCCGAACGCCCGAGAGCATCGCCTTCTACTACGAACTGGCCGGTCTCGGCAGTCGCTTCTTGGCGGTCGCTATCGATCTGCTGCTCCAGAGCCTCGCTGCGATCGCCGTCTTTCTGCTCATGGCTTGGGCCCAACCCGGTACGACGGCGCTCGCCAAATCGCTCGGCTTGCACGAACAGACGATCAACGCGGTCGAGATCGGCATCGTGATCTTCGTCGTCTTCATCATATATCTCGGCTACTTCGTCGCGTTCGAGACCGCGTGGAACGGCCGGACCCCCGGCAAGCGCGCGATCGGGATCCGCGTCGTCCGCGACGGCGGATATCCGATCACGTTCATGGACGCGGTTATCCGCAATCTCATCCGGGTCGGCGAAGCGGCACTCGGCTATCTCCCGTCGATGATCAGCGCCGTCGTCTCGCCGCAGAACAAACGGCTCGGCGACCTCGCCGCAGGCACGATCGTCGTTCGCGACCGCGCATTCGAAGTGACCGATCCGGCGAAGTGGGCGGCGTCGGACGCGCCCGAAGCGGAGGGGCTCCCGGGGCTCGCGAGGATCACGGACGACGAATACGCGCTCGCCGAGCGTTACGTCTCGCGCAGCCATATGCTCGATCCGCACGCCGCGCAAGCCGCAGCGAGCCGCATCGCGAGCGCGATCCGGCCGAAGATCGGTCCTGCAGCCGATGATTTGAGCGATCACGACTTGCTCGTGCGCGTCACCGCGCGAGGTCGACGTTGATCCCAGGTCACACCCGGCCATTCACCAAAGCGCAATCAACAGTTGATATGCTCGCTTTTATGAACCGTCTACGACCGCTCGTTCTTCCGTCATGCGCGGCGATCGCCGCGGCGACGGCTATCGCCGTCACCGGTGCGAGTGCGCCGCAGATCGCGTCGCCTGTACCATCGTCGTCGCCTGAGGACATCCACAAGATCCAGCACGTGATCATCATCATGCAAGAGAACCGGTCGTTCGATTCATATTTCGGCACGTACCCCGGCGCGGACGGCATCCCGATGGAAAACGGCGTGCCGACGGTCTGCGCGCCGGATCCGCGCGCGCACGGCTGTCAGAAGCCGTTCCACGACACGCACGACCTCGATCGCGGCGGCCCGCACGGCCAGCATCCGGCGATCGCCGACATCGACGGCGGAAAGATGGACGGCTTCCTCATCCAGGCAGAAGCGCATTTCCCAGGCTGTCGCGACGTCAACGATCCAAGGTGCCCCGGCGGCGACACGCCAGACGTCATGGGCTATCACGACGATCGCGAGATCCCCAACTACTGGGCCTACGCGCACGACTTCGTCTTGCAAGACAGGATGTTCGAACCGAACGCATCGTGGAGTCTGCCGGAGCATCTCTTCATGGTCTCGGAGTGGTCGGCCATCTGCACGACGCCCGGCGATCCGTCGAGCTGTCGAGACGCGCTCGAACGGCCCGCGTACCCGATGGATTTCAACGACCCGACGTATCACCCAAAGCGGCGCGGGCCGCCGGACTACGCGTGGACGGATCTCACCTACTTGCTCCATCGAGCCAACGTCAGCTGGGCTTACTACGTCTTCGCCGGCACCGAGCCGGACTGCGAGGACGGCGCGGCGACGTGCTCGCCGAAGCCGCAGCGCGCGAAGACGCCGGGCATCTGGAATCCATTGCCGTGGTTCGATACGGTCAAGCAGGACGGCCAACTCGGCAACGTCCAGGACCTGACGAATTTCTATAGCGCAGCCGCAAAGGGAACGCTCCCAGCGGTGTCGTGGATCTGTCCGAGCGGCAAATACAGCGAACACCCGCCGGCGCTCATCCACCTCGGGCAGGCGTACGTGACGGGCCTCGTCAACGCCGTTATGAGCGGTCCGGACTGGAATAGCACTGCGATTTTTCTCGCGTGGGATGACTGGGGCGGGTTTTACGATCATGTCGTGCCGCCGCTCGTCGACGAGAACGGTTACGGGTTACGAGTTCCAGCTCTCGTCATCAGCCCGTACGCGCGTCAAGGCTACGTCGACCACCAAACGCTCAGCTTCGATGCGTATGTGAAATTCATCGAGGACGATTTCCTCGACGGCGCGCGCATCGATCCGAAGACCGACGGCCGGCCGGATCCGCGACCCGACGTCCGTGAAAACGCGACGCAACTCGGCGACTTACGCGCCGATTTCGACTTCACCCAGACGCCAAGACCGCCGATACTACTTCCAGGCGGCATCGATCCGTTGCCGCACTGACTTGAGTCGCATGCGGCGCGACCGGGTTCATCGCTGGTTCACCGCATCAAAGTATCCTGCGGCTTGTGAAACGATCTCTATCGATAACTCTCGGTCTAGTCGCTGTGATCGCCGTCATAGGACTGATCTTCCTCGTCCGCATGCAATTCGCGACGCATCCGCTCGCGTGGGCGACACCATCCGACGGCGGATCACCGACGAGCGACGACGTGGACATCCACAAGATCAAGCACGTCGTCATCATCATGCAAGAGAACCGCTCGTTCGACTCCTACTTCGGCACGTATCCCGGCGCCGACGGCATCCCGATGAAAGACGGCGTGCCGACCGTCTGCGTGCCCGATCCGAAGACGTCGACGTGCGTGAAGCCATACCACGAGACGCACGACGTGAACCACGGCGCGCCGCATGGCGCTGCCGCCGCGAGCCGCGACATCGCCGGCGGCAAGATGAGCGGCTTCATCGCCGTCGCTCGCTCCGGCAAGCCTTGCCCTGGCATGGACGTCGATCCCGAATGCAGCGGCGGGTCGCCGAACGAGATCATGGGTTACCACGACGGACGCGAGCTGCCGAACTACTGGCGCTACGCGCACGACTACGTGCTCCAAGATGAGATGTTCGAGCCGAACTCCTCGTGGAGCTTGCCGGCGCACTTGTTCTTGCTGTCCGAGTGGTCGGCGAACTGCCTCGTACCTCACGATCCGATGAGCTGTCACGACGCGCTCGATCGTCCTGGCCTACCGATCGACTTCGCGCACGTGCGCGATAAGCGGCTGCGCAAGCTCGCGGGCAAGCCGGATTACGCGTGGACCGATCTCACGTACTTGCTTCACAAGCACGGCGTCAGCTGGGGTTACTACATCAAGGAGGGACGAGCGCCGGATTGCGACGATCCGCAAGAGGCGACGTGTATTCCGAGCGACGTGAAGCCGCGCACGCCGGGCATCTGGAACCCGCTGCCGTTCTTCGACACGGTGAAGCAGGACAAGCAGCTCGGCAACATCCAGGACTTGTCGGCGTTCCTCAGCCAGGCGAAGGCAGGAACGCTTCCCTCGGTCGCGTGGATCTGCCCGAACGATGTCGTGAGCGAACATCCGCCATCGAAGCTCTCAGACGGCCAGGCATACGTCACGAGCCTCGTCAACGCGATCATGCAAAGCCCGGACTGGGATAGCACCGCGATCTTCGTCGCGTGGGATGACTGGGGCGGCTTCTACGATCACGTCGCGCCGCCGAAGGTCGACCGCAACGGCTACGGGCTGCGCGTTCCCGCGCTCATCATCAGCCCGTACGCGCGGCGCGGCTACATCGACAACCAGACGCTCAGCTTCGACGCGTATGCCAGGTTCATCGAAGACGACTTCCTCGGCGGCGCGCGCCTCGATCCGAAGACGGACGGGCGGCCCGACCCGCGGCCGGACGTGCGCGAGAACTATCCGGGGTTAGGGGATCTCGAGAAAGACTTCGACTTCTCGCAAGCGCCGCGCTCGCCCGAGCTCTTGCCGCTTCACCCGCCGACCGATCTTCGCTAGCTCGCGATCCGCTGGAGCGCGCGCCGCGCGTAGACGCGAACCATCCGCTTGCGGTATGGGATCGTCGCGCTCGTGTTGTCGAGCGGCTTTGCTGCTGCAAACGCGGCTTCTGCCGCCTCATCGAGCGCCGAAGCCTCGAGGCGCGTTCCGATAAGCGCCTTTGCGGCGCCGTCGACGACGACCGGTCGCGAACCGACGGCATTGACGACGACGCGCGCGTCGCGGCAGAGGCCTCGATCATCGGTCGACACCATCGCTGCGACGCCGACGATCGGGAAGTCGAACGAGTTGCGCAATCTCAGTTTGAGATAGGCGCTGCGGGTGCCGGGCGCGGGCTTCGGCACGAGGATACGCGTGATGATCTCGCCGGGCCGGATCGCCCACGCGCGTATGCCGTCATCGCGGTAGAAATCCGCGAAGGGGACGGTCGTCACGCCCGACGGCCCTTCGATGCGCGCGGACGCGCCGAAAGCGATGAGGACGGGTGCGGTGTCGCTCGAGTTGACGGCGACGCATTTCGGGCTGCTCGGAGCGACGCGGCAGACGTCTCCGTCTTTCTTCATGCAGTAGCCGAGCGCTTTGCGCCAATCGAGGTTTTGGTTGTAGTAGTTGCAGCGCGTGTCGACGCAAACGTTGCCGCCGATCGTCCCCATGTTCCGCAGCTGCGGTGTCGAGACCGCGCCGGCGGCTTCGGCCAAGGCGGGATATTTGGCCACGATCGCGCCGTCGCGAGCGACGTCGGTGAGGGTCGAGAGGGCGCCGATCTCGAGCCCCCGTGTCTCGTCGAAATCGATGAAGCGCAGCTCGCGGATCGGACGCAAACCTACGAGCACTTTCGGGGTGAAAAGCCGCTGCTTCATGTTCGCGTAGAGGTCGGTACCGGCGGAGACGGGCATCGCGTCGAGCCCGTGCTCCGCCAAGAGCGATATCGCTTCGGCGACGCTGCGCGCCGGGCGATAGGTGAACGGCGGCAGGCGCATCATGGCGCGACGGGCTCCCGCGGCTTCGCCGGAGCTACCGGCTTACGAAGGCGAAGGACGCCGCCGCTTGCGGCGTCGAGCGCCTTGAGGACTTTCTCCGGCGTCACTGGTGTCGAATAGACGCGCGCGCCGATCGCGTCGGCGACCGCGTTCGCGATCGCAGGAATGACGGGGTTGAGCGGACCTTGGCCCGCCTCTTTCGCGCCGAACGGGCCCTCTGTGTCATCGGTCTCGATGATGATCGACTCGACCGGCGGCATGTCGAGGATGGTCGGCGTCTTGTAATCGAGGAGGTTGGGGATCTTGTGCTCGCCGGCGCGGAAAATCTGCTCCTCCATGAGCGCTTCGCCCAGCCCCATGTAGACGCCGCCCTCGATCTGACCTTCGACGGAATCCGGATTGATCGCACGGCCGACGTCGTGCGCGAGCGTTATCTTCTCGACGGTCACCGCGCCGGTCTCGAGGTCGACGTCGACTTCGGCGACGCACGCGCTGTACGAGTATGCGGGAGACGGGCCGACGCCGGAACCCTTGAAATCGCCCGCGATGCCCGGCGGCGGCGCGTACGAGCCGACCCCCGCGATCGTGCCGAATTTCGCTTCCGTCGCTTGCGCCGCTTCGAGGAAGTTCATCGCGCTCTCGGGCTTGTCGACGTCGAACACACGCCGCAGCGCGAAGCCGACGCGATCGACTGCTATGCCGAGCTTCGCCGCCGCGACTTCTGCGATCTGCGAACGCACGCGCGATGCCGCTTGACGAGCCGCGTTGCCGGCCATGAACGTGACGCGGCTCGAGTAGGATCCGAGGTCGACCGGCGTGAGGTCGGTGTCGCCCGAACAAACCCGTACGTCCATGACGTCGACTCCGAGCGTCTCGGCGACGATAGCCGCGAGCATGTGCTCGGAACCTTGACCGCACTCGCTCGTTCCGCAGAAGACGGTGACGCCGCCGCCGCGATCGACTTTGACGATCGCGCCGGAGTGCGGCATCTCGTTCCAATAGATCGCGAGCCCCGCTCCGCAAAGATACGTGCTCGCCGCGATCCCGATGCCTTTGCCCTTGCGCTTACGCGCACGCTTGGCGGCATAGTCCGTCCGCTTCGTCGCGGCGTCGATGCATTCGCGCAGACCGCACGACGTGATGCGCAGCCCGTTGACGGTGGTCGAGTGCGGGTCGACGGCGATCCGTCGCCGATATTCCGCCGCATCGATGCCGAGCGCATCGGCGATCGCGTCGAGATGGCATTCGAACGCGTAGCGCGGCTGCGTCGTTCCGTGGCCGCGCTTCGGACCGCATGGCGGCTTGTTCGTGAAAACGCGGCACCCGTCGAACTTATACGCCGGTATCTTGTACGTGACGGTCGAGAGCGCGCCTGTGTAGTACGTCGTCGCGACGCCGTACGAACCATACGCTCCGCCGTCGAGCCAGGTCTGCAAATGGCATGCGGTGATCGTGCCGTCGTGCTTGACGCCGGTCTTGATGCGCATCTTCACCGGATGCCGGCCGCGGTGCGCGTAGAAGACCTCTTGTCGGGTCAACGTGATCTTGACCGGCCGTCCGGTCTTGCACGCGAGATACGCAGCCGCGAGTTCGTGCGCGAACGGCTCGGTCTTGCCGCCGAAGCCGCCGCCGACCGGCGGAGCGATCACGCGGATGCGCGAAGCTGGCATCTCGAGCACTTGCGCGGCGATGCGGTGCAGGTAGTGCGGCGTCTGCGTCGACGCCCAGATCGTGAGCTTCGAATCCGCGCCGAACGCGGCGACGACCGAATGCTCTTCCATCGGTGCGTGCGTGTTGCCCTCGAAGAAGTATTCGTCTTCGAAAATGCGGTCGGCGGCAGCAAACCCGGCGCCCATGTCGCCGAACTCTAGGTGCACTTCTTTATGGACGTTGTTCGTCCGGCGCGGGTTCTCGTGGATCTGCGGCAGGTCGTCGCGCAACGCGGCATCGATCGTCATGATCGAAGGCAGCGTCTCGTACGTCACGTCGATGAGATCGAGCGCTTCTTCTGCTGTCAACTCGTCGTCCGCGACGACGGCGGCGATCGGATCGCCGACGTAGCGCACGGTGTCGTAGGCGAGGACGGTTTCGTCAGGGCTCGACGGCAAGATCCCGTAGCGCACCGGGAGGTCCGCGCCCGTCGCGACCGCGACGACACCCGGCAGCTCGAGCGCGCGCGAGCAGTCGACCTTGATGAGGCGCGCGTGCGGCTTCGTGCTCCGGAGCAACTTGCCGTAGAGCATGCGCGGCAGGACGACGTCGTCGGCGAAGATCGCGGCGCCGGTGACCGCCGCGTATGCGTTCACTTTGGGCGTCGATTTGCCGACGACCGAGAAGCCTTCCGGCTTACCCGCCGGCGTCGCCGGCGCGGCTATCTCGATGCTCGACACCATCGAGTCGGCGGTGAAGCCCGCGGCGTCGATGTCGGGATTCGTCGCAGTCGAGACCGTGCGCAAATCGCGTTCAGCCACGTGTTTGCCCCGCCATGCGTCGGTTCGCGAGCGTAACGGCTTCGACGATCTTCGTGTAGCCGGTGCAGCGGCATAAGTTGCCGGCGAGTGCTTCTCCGATCTCCGGCGGCGTCAACGTCTTTCCCGCTGCTCCGTCGAGAAGCGCTGCGGCGCTCACCAAGAATCCGGGCGTGCAATAGCCGCATTGCGCTGCGCCGCATTCCGCGAAAGCCGTTTGGACGGGATGCATCTCGGCGCCGTGAGCCAAGCCCTCGACAGTCGTGACTTCGCGGCCTTGCGCCTCGACGGCAAGTTCGAGACAGCTCAGCACGGGCACGCCGTCGACGAGAACCGTGCACGCGCCGCAGTGCCCCATCTCGCAGCCATGCTTTGTACCGGTGAGGCCGAGATCTTCACGGACGACCTCGAGCAACGTCTTGCTCGGCGAAAAAGCGCACTCGACGTCGGCGCCGTTGACGCGCATCGCGAGCAACACTTTGGGCGGGGCGACGGACATTCGGACGCAGCCTCCTCGGGCAGTGGCCGTTCTGTATATCGAACGGTCGTTCTGCCGGCGTGCACGCCCAGTATAACATAGTTGTCGGAAGGCGGGCGAGAGAAGCCGCGTAAACTCCGCGCGGTGCTTGGCTCGACGTCGCTCGAGCCGGACACGATGGGGAGGGTATCGTGCCGAAATCTTGGCTATCATCAGTTCTTATCGCCGCCGCGGTTTTGTCGACGGTCGCCTTGGCATCGCCGGCAGTGGCGGCGAACACGACAGATGATTCGAAGCTCGCCGCGATCGGGCGGACGTTTTACAGCGGATCGTGGGAGTTCAGGCCCGCTGAGGCCACAGGCGCCGGCGTGCACGACTACGACTCGCAGCTCGGCAGCGTGGAGCCGGCGGCTTTTGCGGCTGAGATCGCCCGGCTGGACAAGACGCTCGACGAGCTACAGGCGATAAAAACCGATGACTTGTCGCTCGACGGACAGGCCGACCGGCAACTCCTCACGAGCGACATAGGACGCCGTCTATTCGCGCTAGAGACGCGACCCGAGTGGCGCATGTCGCCGAACTACTACGTCGATCTCGGGTCGAGCGCGGTTTTCTCCATCGTCTCGCGAGATTTCGCGAGCTTATCTGCGCGCATGGTCTTAGTCACCCAGCGCGAGAGTAAGATACCCGCGATGCTCGTGCAGGGCGAGAAGAATATCGTCCCGTCCGAGGTGCCAGCGATCTACGCACAGACCGCGCAGCTCGACGCGCTCGGGGCAGCCGACTTCCTCGAGCACGACGTCGCCGATGCGTTCGCGCCGGTGACCGGTGATCCGGCCGATAGGGCGGAGTTCGTCAAGACGAACGCCGCCGCGGCTGCGGCGTTCAGGAGCTACGCCGCCTACATCAAGCAGACGATCGTACCCGAGGCGCACGCGCCGTTCGCTATCGGCGCCGCCGCCTACGAGCATCTCGAGACGCTGCAGAACGTCGACGACATCCCGCTTCCGAAGCTCCTCGCCGTCGGCGAAGCCAACCTTGCGAAGGACAAAGCGGCGTTCATCGCCACGGCGCACGAGATCGATCCTCACGCATCGCCTACCGAGGTCGCGGGCAAGATAAAAGCAGACCATCCGACCGGAGATCGGCTCATCCCAACAGCGCAATCCGATCTAGACCAGCTAGTGGCGTTCATCAAGGCCAAGCATATCCTCGACCTGCCCGATGCGCCGGTCGCCAGGGCAGTGCCGACGCCGCAATTCGAACGCCAATTCACCTTCGCATCGATGGACTCGCCCGGACCGCTCGAGACGAAAGCGACGGAGGCGTACTACAATGTGACGCCCGTCGATCCCGGATGGACGAGCGCTCAGTCAGACGAGCATCTCGGTTTCTTCAATCGCTACAACCTGCTCGTCGTCTCCGCGCACGAGACGTATCCGGGTCACTACACGAATTATCTGTTCAACAAGCAGACGGACCTCAGCCTCATCCGCAAGCTCGAATGGAATGTCGCGTTCGGGGAAGGCTGGGCGCACTACGACGAACAGATGGTGGTCGACGAAGGGCTCGGCGGCGGCGATCCGCGCTACCGCCTTGCACAGCTTTCGGGCGCGCTCCAACGCGACTGCCGCTATATCGTCGGGATAAAAGAGCACACGCAGGGGATGACGATCGAGCAAGCGACACAGTTCTTGATGGACAACGGATTCATGGGTCGCGAGCCTGCGTATCGCGAAGCGGTGCGCGGTACGGAGGACCCGCTCTACGGATACTACACGCTCGGCAAGCTCATGCTTCTGAAGCTGCGCTCCGACTACCAAGCCAAGATGGGCTCGCAGTTCGAGCTGGCGAAGTTCCACGACGCTCTTCTGTCGCACGGGGATCCGCCGATCTACTACATCCGTCGCATGCTGCTCGGCGCTGACGACAAGGGCTCGCTCTTGTGAAAGCGCCTGAGTGACACAAGTCCCGTCGGCGCGACGACCGGCAGCGCAGCCCGCACTCGTGTGGGCTGCGCTGTTGACGGTGTACGTGCTTTGGGGCTCGACGTACCTCGCGATCCGCGTCGCGGTGACGACGATGCCGCCGCTGCTCATGGCCGGCGCGCGGTTCGCTATCGCGGGCATACTGCTCTTGGCCTGGCGTTTGCCGACGGCGATCCGCACGGGAAGGCTTCCTTCGCTCGACCAGTGGCGCCGGACACTCGTCATCGGGGCGGCGCTACTGCTAGGCGGCAACGGCGCCGTCGCTTATGCCGAACAGACGGAGCCGAGCGGCGTGACGGCGCTCGTCGTGTCGACCGTGCCGCTCTGGATGACGGCGATCGATGCAGTCTTCTTCAAGCGAATGCCGTCACGACTGGCGCTCGTCGGACTTGCGACGGGCTTCGCGGGCATCGTGCTACTCGTCGGCAAGCCCGGCGAAGGATCTATCTCGATCGCCGGCGCGATCGTGCTCGTCTTGGGGTCGCTATCCTGGGCTGCCGGCTCCCTTTACTCGCGCGCCGCAAAGCTGCCTGACGACTCTTTCCTCGCGACGGGCATGGAGATGTTAGGCGGCGGAGTCTGCCTTCTCATCGCGAGCACCGCGAGCCGCGAGTATGCCCGGTTCAACATTGGTACGGTTTCGCACAATTCGTGGATCGCGTTCTGGTGGCTCGTCTTCTTCGGCGGCATCGTCGGCTTCAGCGCATACTTGTGGGTCATTCGCAACGCGAGCACGGCGCTCGTCTCGACCTACGCCTACGTGAATCCCGTCGTCGCCGTCGCGCTCGGTTGGGCGATTCTCGGCGAGCAGGTCACTTTCCAAACGTTTCTCGCCGGAGGCGTTATCCTAGCAAGCGTCGCGTTGATAGTGTCGGCCGGCACGCGTACATCTCCAGACGACCAGTGATGAAAGCCGCAATGGGACGCCGGCGGTCTCTCATAGCCGTGGGAGCCATGAAACCTTATGGCGAACATGCCGATAGAAAAAATAGGAGCGATGTGAATCAAAGCACTGTGAGTCAAGACTCTGTGAATCAAGCCGTTGTCGTCAAGAAATTCAATTGGCCCACGTGGGGCGGCCTTGCGGTCATCCACGTCGGCGCACTCGCCGTCTTCATCCCAGGAACGTTTTCATGGAGCGCCGTCGCCGTCGCGATAGCGCTCTACTATTTGGCGGGCGGCATCGGGATCTCGTTCTGCTATCACCGGCTGCTGACGCATCGCAGCCTGAGCGTTCCCCGCTGGCTCGAGCGATTCGCAGCGTTGCTCGGCACGCTCGCGCTGCAAGGCGCGCCGATCGAGTGGGTGGCGACGCACCGCATCCACCACGCGCACACCGACACCGATGAGGATCCGCACGACGCGCATCGCGGTTTGCTGTGGACGCACGTCGATTGGCTTTACCGGCCGAACAAGAACCGCCCGAACCTGATCGAGCAGGAACGCTACGCAAAAGATCTGTGGAGCCAGCCCTACTACCAATTTCTCGCCAAGGCGCACGTGCCGCTGCAGATAGCTCTCGGCGTTGTCTTGTTCCTCATAGGCGGCTGGCCGTGGCTCGTCTGGGGCGTGTTCGTGCGTTTATCGTTCCTGTACCACGTGACGTGGTTCGTCAACAGTGCGGCGCACCGTTTCGGCTACCAGACGTACAGGACGGGCGACAAATCGACGAACTGCTGGTGGGTCGGCCTGCTGACGTGGGGCGAGGGCTGGCACAACAACCACCATGCGTTCCCGTTCTCGGCGCGGCACGGCATGCAGTGGTTCGAGTTCGATCCGACGTGGCTCGTCATCAAGACGCTGCGCGCGCTCCGTCTGGCGCACGACGTCAAGCTGCCGACGCCAGCGATGAAAGAGAAGCTCAGGCAGGTCGCCTAAGCGCTCGCGCGCTCGGTCTTATCTCGCAAAATCGCGCTGGGTGAGAAACGTCCAGCGCTTTTGCTTCGCCTTCCATACCGAGACGATCTTCAACGTCGTGTCGCCGTTCTGGTCGAACGAGAAGACGCCGAGGATGCTGTTGAAATTCGACGTGCCGCGGAGCAGGTCGAGGACTTCCTCGCGCGTCGGCATCCTGCCGCCGTCCTGTCGGACTGCTCGTGCGATAGCGTCGACGAGCACCATGGTCGCGACGTACGCGCTCGCCGAATAGGCGCCCGCCGCCTGACCGTATGCGGCTTGGTATTCCTTGACGAACGTCGCGGCGGTCGGAAGCGCATCTGCGTTCGCAGAGGCGACCGTCGCGTAGCTGTTCTCCGATTCCGGGCCCGCGACGTCGAGGAACTGCTGGTTCTGGATGCCGTCGCCCGAAGCGTAGTTCGTATGCGCGAGCGGCGTGCCGGCCATCTCTTTGCGGGCGACTGCTGCGCCGGTCGAGCTTTCGCCGCCGAAGAAGACGATGTCGGCGCCCGAAGCGCTCGCTTCCGCTATGGTCGATCTGAAATCGGTCTGCGTCGGCTGTTCGTGGACGTGATCGAGAACCGTGCCGCCTTCGGATTTGAATTCGCCGGCCCACTGGTCCGCGACACCGCGGCCGAACGTCTGCCCGTCGTCGATGACGAACGCGCGCCGCGCGCCAAGTATCTTATACGCGAACGCGGCACCGGCAGACCCTTGCACGTCGTCGGTCGGACAGACGCGGAAATACGTGATCGAGAGCGGATGCGCTTTGCGCAGTGCGAGCGCTTGCGGCCCTTTCGTCAGCTCGGGGCTCGTGTTCGCCGGGCTGATGAGCGCGAGCGAATCTTGATTCGAGATCGGTATGAGCGCTTGAGCGACGTTGCTGTTGAGCGGCCCGATGACGCCGAGATCCGCCGGATCGGCGACGAATGATTCGAAATTCGACGTGCCTTTGTTCGGGTCGTGGACACCATTGACGGCGTCGTCACGGACGTCGGCGCGCAGCGTGAATCCAGGGATGAGATTATCGTCGTTCGCGTCTTTCAACGCCAATTTGACACCGTTCGCCGTCGGAACGCCGTCGGATGCGTCGGCTCCCGACAACGGCAGATCGACGCCGACGGTTATCGAGCCGCCGGTCGCCGCGTCGGACGTGCCTGCGGCTGCCGAACATCCGACCTGCGCCGTCGTCGGCAGGAGCGCTACGAAAAGTGCTAGCGCGCGAAATGACGCTCTCATGCGGGCCTTCCTTAACTATCGGGACCTATCGGGCCGCCGTTTTAACGGCCTATTAAGGGTATCGGCCGTTTGGCACCGCCTTTTGTTGACATGCGTCACGTTTGCGTGGTATCATGGCCACTCGTAACCCATACGCACTCTTCGCCGCACGGAAAGGACGGTCCGATGATCCGACTCGATCTCATCAACCACGGCATCGCACCTCTTACGTGCGTGCTTGACCGCGCGCTCATCCGCGGGGACGTCATTTCCTGTTGAACTTCGCAGCGTAATGCGCTGCGACCGATAGACGTGACGACCCCCGCGAACGCCGCGGGGGTTTTCGTTTTGCATCATCGTCATGCTGCTGAAGGAGGAAAGGTCATGGAAACGTGGTTCATCGCCGAACACGCCCGTCGCCGCTGCGACGAACTACGTGCACAAGCCATGCGCGATCGACTCGCGCGTCATGCTCGCGCACGGCGTCCCGGCGCACGCCGGCGCTTTGCTCGCGCCCTCGTCGCGCTCGGTTCGATGTTCGTCGCCGCAGGTAATCGGGTCGACGACGCGGCTCCAGCCGCGAACTAGTGTAGCGGTCGAGCTTTAGCTCGACCGCTAAGGTCTCGCAATGCGGCGGATCAAAATAACGTCGTTCGCCGCAGGGGGACTCGCCCGAGTGGTGGGAGCGGTCGACGTTTACCGTCGACCGCCGCGGCCTTGCATCGAAGTGCGCATAGATTCGGGAGTTCTCGCCGCGTGCCCGCGAGGGCGACCCCCTTGCGGCGAACGACTCAAGGATTCCATTGGCAACAGACCGCGGCGGTCGAGCTGAAGCTCGACCGCTACAAAGTTCGACGACGTGTTTTCGATCCGTGTATCAGTGGATGGGGGTCGTAGCCGTGGCGACGGAAGATCGATTGGCCGTCTGCGCCGGTCGCCGCGTCGAGGAGCGCGCGGGCGAGATCGGGCTGCTTCGAGCCGTGAGCGATCGCGATGTAGTTCGCGGCTTCGACTTCGAAAGCGCTCGGGATCGGAACGATCTTCACCGTATCTTTGTATTTCGAGCTGACATCGGTGAAGTAGACGATCCCGCCGTCGGCTTCCCCGAGCGCCACTTTCTCGAGAACCTGCTTGACGTTCGTCTCGAACGAAACGGCGTGCCCCAATGCGCGCGAGCTGAAATCGTCGCCGTATGCTGCCGAGGCCTTCTGGAATATCCCGCGCGTGTAGATGCCGATGGGAACCGCGTCGGTGCCGAGGACGAGCTTCACGTTCTTGTCCGCGAGGTCGCGGAGCGACTCGATCCCGCCGGGATTGTCTTTGGGCACGACGATGACTTCGTGCCCTTCCGACAGCAAGCGGACGTCGTCGACGAGCCCTTCTTTCACGAGAGCATCCATGTGCTGCTTGTCGGCGGACACGAAGATATCGAACGGCGCGCCCTGCTCGGCTTGCGTCTCCAAGATCTGCGTGCCGGCGTACTCGGGCGTGACGATGACGCCTGGATGCGACTGCTCGAACGCGCCGATGACGTCGTTGAGCGGATCGGTGACGTTCGCCGCCGCGAGAGCGACGAGCGTCACCTGCCGCGTCGGATCGGCTGCGATCTTCGAGCCGTGCGCGAATCCGACGGTGATCGCGGCGAAGGCGAGCGCCGCGGGGCGCGTCAGCGCTCGTTTGAGGTCGACGACGGTCAAAGGGATACTCCCACAGTCAAGTGGTCCTAACGGCGTGTTCTTGGACCGAGGCGAATACGGTGTCGCCGACGGCATATCCCGCCCGCTTCGCATCCTCGGCGTTGATGTCGACGCGGAGCGTCGTGCCGCCGCGCGCGACGACGCGGACTTGCGCACCGAGCGGACGGATGTCGACGATCTCGACTCGCCACTCGTAGCGCGACGCGGTCGGCACCGACGACAAGGTCGCAGACCACGGATCGAATGCGATCGTCTGACCATTGTCGCCGTCGCCGCTGCGAACCGTTGCGATGTTCGTCCCTGTCAGTGCGGCGACGAAATCGTCGGCCGGGAAGCGCGCCATCTCGTCGGCGGTGCCGGTCTGCACGATACGGCCGCGGTGCATCGCCGCGATGCGATCGCCGAGCAGGCGCGCGTCGTCGTAGTCGTGCGTGACGACGATAGCCGGGATCGCGAGCCGCGCGAGGACGTCGCGCAGCTCGAGCCTGATCCGAGCTCTGCTCTCGACGTCGAGCGCGGCGAGCGGCTCATCGAGCAACAGCGCCTTCGGCTCCGTGACGAGCGCCCGCGCGAGCGCGACGCGCTGACGCTCGCCGCCGGAAAGCTCGGCCGGTCGCGCCTGCGCGACGCGCCCGAGGCCGAGGAGCGAGATCGCGCGATCGATGCGATCGGCGCGTTCCGCCACACCGACGCGAAAGAGTCCATACCCGATGTTGTCGCGCACGTTCAGGTGCGGGAACAGCGCATAGTGCTGGAAGAGATAGCCGATCTTGCGCCGCTCCGGGGGCTCGTCGATCCGCGACGCGACGTGGACGAGCGCGTCGCCATCGAGCGACACGGATCCCGAGTCGGGTCTGGTCAAGCCGGCGATGATGTTGAGGAGCGTGCTCTTCCCCGCACCCGAACGCCCGACGAGCGCGAGCGTCTGCTCTCGGATCGTGAAGTCGACGTCGAGCTCGAACTCAGGAAGACGCTTGCGAAATCGGCAGTCGAGCAATGTCGAGCGTCTCCTCGCGCCGGTGTGGAGCTGCGTCACGGCCCATGCGCCAGTCGAGCAGCCTGATGAGCAGCAGCAGCGCGAAGGCTGCGAACAAGAGCAACGCGGCCATCGCGACCGCCACGTCGAGGCCGGAGTCGAGCGCGGTGTAGATCGCGAGCGGCAGCGTCTGCGTCACGCCGGGCAAATTTCCCGCGAAGAGCATCGTCGCACCGAACTCGCCAAGTGCGCGGGCCCAACTAAGCGCGGCCCCGGCGAGGATGCCGCCGGCCGCGAGCGGCAGCTCGACCGCGACGAATGTCCGCAGCGGCGATGCTCCTAGCGTTCGCGATACGGCGACGAGGTCCGCATCGATCGCGTCGAACGCCTGGCGCGCCGCCACGATGAAGAACGGTCCAGCGACGAAAGCCTGCGCGATGACGACCGCGGCGGTCGTGAAGGCCACCCCGAGGTGGATCGATTCGAGCGTCGGTCCGAGCAAGCCGCGGCGGCCGAAGACGAGCAGCAGACCGACGCCGGCGACGGCCGGCGGCACGACGATCGGCATCTGCACCGCCGCTTCGAGCAGCCGTTTGCCACGGAAACGAGAGCGCGACAGCCAGTAGGCAAGCGGCGTTCCGAATAATATGGTGACGGCGACCGACTCAAAGGTCGTACGCAGGCTGAGACCGAGCGCCGCTACCGCGATCGGCGACGTCAGATCGGCGAGCGCCTTCGCCGGCGGGACCGCGACGAATACGGCTACCAAGGGGAGGAAGAGGAACGCGAGCGCGAGCGCGACTACCGCGCCAAGCGCGATCCGGCCAAGCGTTATCTCAAGACGCGGCATCGAGCGCCCGTTCGCTCGGGGCAGGACCGCTCCCTAGACCTGTTTTGACCGGATGTGACGCGGGTAACGCGTAACGCGTGGCCCCCGCGTCGCATCATACATACCGGCCGGCGCCGGTTTGCGCGCCGTCGCATCGACTCGAAACGAGCCATTTTTTGAAAGACCGAGTCTTCAAGACCAATCTCGACGGATCGCCCGGTTCAGGGCCCGCGAGTTGGTTCGCATTGCGCACCGACGATCCGAGATCGCTCATCGAGCATCTCAAAGACGCGGCCGGGCCCGACATCGCCGAGCACTTCGCGCGCGGCGATTTTGAGAAGTGGCTGCGCGAGCTGTACAGCCGGCCCGATCTCGCCGAAGGCGTCAAGCGCTTGCGCGAGACGTGGAACGGCCGGCACGATCCCAGGCGCGAGCTCATCGCGCTGCTGCAAGCGCTGAAATAAATAAAAACGAGCAGCCTCCGCAGGGCGAACGGGGGCCGCTCTTTTCCGTCAACGTAAGTCGCCCGCGAATCGGTTCACGCCGCTGGGATATCAAGCGTCCCACAGCCAATTCACAGGCGCCTTGACCGATCGCAAGTGGGAGATCCTCTCCTCGGAATACGTGGTCCAGTCGCCGTGGTACCGGCTGCGTCGCGATGCCTGCCGCCTGCCTGACGGCACGGTCATCGATCCGTACTACGTGCGCGAGCACGACGGTTTCGCCGTCGTTTTCGCCGTCACGCCGGACGGCGATGTCGTGTTCGCCAAGCAGTACAAGCATGGGTTCGGCGGCTTCGTCTTGGAGCTGCCCGCCGGGATGCTCGAGCAAGGCGAAGGTCCGCTCGAATGTGCTCGGCGGGAGCTCGAAGAGGAGACCGGCTATACGAGTCTGCGCTTCGAGAAGATCGCCGAGTTCATCGCCGACCCGACGAGCTCGACGGGATTGTCGCACGTCTTCGTCGCCCTCGATGCTCGGCCGGATGGCGTGCTGTCTCCCGACCCCGGCGAGGATATCGAGACGGTCCTCGTACCCGTCGACCGCGTCCTCGACGAAGTACGGTCCGGCCACATCCGTGCGCAAGGCCAAGTCGCGGCCGTCTACGCCGCGCTCGATCGACTCGGAAAACTGCGAGCGGTCTGACCCCGTCGCGGCTACGCGCGAAACCTCACCGTACCGCCGACGACGGTCGCGATGACCCTCGTGCTTCCGATCTCTTTGGGCGCGATCGAGTCGAGCGACCGCTCGAGCAACACGAAATCCGCGTCCATGCCAGGTGCGAGCACGCCGCGCCGTCCCTCGTCGAACGACAGTTTCGCCGCGTCGGAGCAATAGGCGCGCAACGCCTCTTCTACCGTGAAGCGCTCCGCTGGGACGTGATGATCGACGAGCGCTTGGATGCCGAGCAGCGCGGAAAATTTCGTCACCGGGCTATCCGAGCCGGCGCAGATGACGCACCCGGCGCGCTTGGCGGTCTTGAACAGGTTCATCTCTCGGGCGCGATCCGCGCCGAGGCGCTGCGCGTACATGCCGTCGTCGCCGCCCCACAGCAGATCGAAAACGGGCTGTATCGACAAGAGCATCCGGCAGCGCGCGGCGCGGGCGATCTGGTCGGCGCGCGCGATCTCGAAATGGTCGATCGACGGACGAACCGCGCGCAGCGGTCCGCGTTTTTTTATGACGGCTTCCCACGCGGCGATCGCCTCTTCGATAGCACGATCGCCGATCGCGTGGACGCCCACCGACAAGCCGCCCTCGGCGGCTTCGTCAAAGACCTCGGTCAGCTGCGCGCGGTCGAGATAGAGCAGCCCCGCGTCGTGGCTATCGCAGTAGTCCTTCTCGACGGCCGCGGTCCGCGAGCCGATCGAGCCGTCGACGAAGATGTCGCCCCCGAAGACGCGGCCGCCGAGCCGGCGCGCTTTGCGCACGTCCGTGGTACACGCTTTCGAGATGACGCGCAGCGGCAACGCCGCGTCGGCGCGGTATTGCGCCTCGAGCGTTTCGAGCGGCGGATCCCAGGCGATGACGTGATGGACGGTCGTGATCCCGCCCGCGAGCGCCATCTGTGCCGCTCGTTCGTCGGCGCGCCGCTTCGCTTCGTCCGGCACGGCTCGGAGGAAGACGGCCTGGCCCGCGTAGTTCGCGGGTCCGAAAAGCCTGCCGGTCGGTTCGCCGTCGTCGTCGCGTTCGACGCCCTCGAGATGGCCGACGTCGATGCGCTGCAGCGCCGCCGAGTTGACGACGCACGAGTGTCCGTCGATCCTCGTCAGGAGTACCGGCCTTGCGCCGGCGACGGAGTCGAGCTCGAGCATCGTCGGCGGCCGGCCCTCCGCGATATTGTGGTCCTCGTAGTTGCCTGCGAAGAGGATCGCGTCGCTTAGCGCCGCGACGCGCTTGAGCATCGACTCGACGTCGGGGCAATCCGTGAAATCGTGGTCGCCGGCAAGAAGGCCCGTGTCGGTGAGATGGACGTGACAGTCGTGAAAACCCGGCACGATCGCCGCGCCGTTGCAGTCGACGACTTCGACGTCTTTCGGAAGCCCGCTCGGACGCCCATCAAGAACGCGCCCTACCTTGCCGTCCTCGACGACGAGACCGCGCGCCCGCGGCATCGTCGGATCGAGCGTCGTCACGTCGGCGTTGAGATAGACCGCAGATCTACCTGAGGTCATACTCCCACGTGTTCCAGAACGTCGACACGGCACGCGCCGGGCGGTACCCGGATACGCGATCGCTCACGAGATCGGTCCGGCCGATGAAGTAGAGGAAATCGGCGGGCAGCTGTTCGGCCAGCCGCTCTTGCGCTGTCGCGTAGGCCGCTTTGCGGACGCGCTCGTCTGACGTCGACAGCGCGATGCGCTCGGCGGCGTCAAAACCGCGGTCGCACCAGTCGGTGAAATTCTGCCCGACCGGCGGCGCGTAGCCGCAGAGCCACTGGATGCTATCGTCGGGGTCGATGCCGTTGTACCAGTCGACGAACGCGAGGTCGTACTTCGCCGTCGATAGGATGCCGCCCGCACCGTATGTCGAGTAGAGAAGATCCGGCGGATAGTTCTTGACCTCGACGTCGACGCCGATGCCGCGCATCCACTGCGCGAAGAGCCCCTCGAAGTCGATGCCGTCGCGATAGCCCGACGGCGTCGAGATATCGAACGACAGCCGCCGGCCGTTCTTGGTCCGGATGCCGTCGGAA
The DNA here is from genome assembly GCA_035710745.1 of Candidatus Eremiobacteraceae bacterium. Taxonomy (NCBI): domain Bacteria; kingdom Bacillati; phylum Vulcanimicrobiota; class Vulcanimicrobiia; order Candidatus Eremiobacterales; family Candidatus Eremiobacteraceae; species Candidatus Eremiobacteraceae bacterium. Next base: position 163,342 of record DASTCX010000018.1, read on the forward strand.
CCCGTTTTCCAGCCGTCCGCGTCGAGGATGGCGCGCGCCTTTTCGGGATCGGCGTCGTATTGGGGCACGTGCGGGTCGTAGACCCACAGCCACGAAGGCTGGTCGCTCGTCGCGACCGTGGCGGTGCCGTGCGTGATGTCGGCGACGACGCGCCGCTTGTCGATCCCGTACGAGATCGCCTCGCGCACCTCGCGATCGTCGAGCGGCGGATGCCGCAGGTTGAACAGGAGCATGAAGTAACCGACGAACGGCGTCACGATCACGTGCGCGTCGCCCACCTGCGAGAGATCCGGCACTTGGCTGTCCGGAAGGTGGTAGTAGAGATCCGCCTCGCCCGAGCGCATCATGACGAGCATCGTCTCGGTATCGTGGATGGTCAGGAAGTCGACGCCGTCGAGCTTCGGCCGCCCGCGCCAGTAGTGCTGATTCGCGTGCATCGTCACGCCGGTGCCCTGCTCCCAACGGTCGACGATGAACGGGCCGGTGCCGACGGGCTTGATGTTGTACGGCACGTGGTTGAGGTCGTGATACTTGGCGAGCAGGTGCGCCGGCAGTAACGCGATGGCGTCGGCGCTCGGCGCGAAGAGCGTGTCGACCGCGGGCGCATAGGGCTCCTTCAAATCGAAACGGACGGTATGATCGTCGATGACCTTGATGTCGCGGACGCGATCGAAGCCCGTGCGGCTGGCGACATTGTTGTCCGGATTCATGATCGCGTGCCACGAGAAGACGACGTCTCGTGCCGTGAACGGCGCGCCGTCCTGCCACGTCACTCCCTTGCGCAGGTGATACGTGATCGACAGGCCGTCGGGGCTGATGCCGCCGTTGCGGAGCGTCGGCACTTCGGTCGCGAGCTCGGGGACGAGGCGGCCCTTGTCGTCGAGGTTGAAGAAATAGCCCGCCCAGAACATCGAGCAATCGACCGAGGTCTGCTCGTTCGTCAGCAGCGGGTCGAGGTTGTCGATCTCCTGCGCGCCGACGATGCGTAAGATCTTCGGACCCGAGGCGCCCGGAGCCGACGAGGACGAGACGTGCGAACAGCCGCATGCGAGCAGCGCGAGCGCGAATGCGGCGATCGTGAGCGTGGTCCTCACATGCGCCACTCCCACGGCGCGGAGAACGACGTCACGGTCGGCGCCGGCTGGTAGCCTTGCAACTCGTCGCGTACGGCGTCGTGCAAGTGCGTCCAGAAGAGGAAGTCGGCGGGCACATCTTCGTTGAGCAGCGTCTGGATGCGCCAGTACGCCGCGCGGCGGACGTTCTGATCGTTTGAGGTGAGCGCGATGCGCTCTTGCGCGTCGATGCGCGGGTCGCAGAACTGAGAGAGGTTGAAACCCTGCGGCGGCATCTGATCGCACGCCCACAGCGTGTCGTCGTCGGGGTCGACGCCGCCGATCCACCCGGTCCACAAGACGTCGAACTTGCCGTTGTTGACGATGCCGCCCGAGTTCTTCGCCGCGAACAGCAGGCTCGTCGGATACGTCTTCACCGCGACCTCGACGCCGAGATGCTTCATGTCTTGTTGGAATACCGGTGCGAACTTCACGCCCTCGGAGTAGCCGATCGATGTCACGTACGACAGCGAGAGACGTTGGCCGTTCCGATAGCGGTAGCCGTCGGGCCCGAGGCGCCAGCCGGCGGCATCGAGCAGCTTCGCCGCGCCCGCGGGATCGTACGCCGGCGCATGGACGTCGGGATCGTACGCCCACGAGTACGGCGGCTGATCGCCTTCGGCCGGCGTGCCGCCGCCGTTCGCTATCGCGCTGACGACGAATTTCCGATCGATGCCCATCGATAACGCGCGCCGGACGCGGACGTCATCGAGCGGCGGATGCTTCGTCTGGTATGCGATGTACCAGAACTCATCGAACGTCTCGTCGAGCACATGAACGCCGGGTATCTGCCGCAGCTGCGAGACGTAGTTGTCACCGGGCTCGTACCAGACGTCGGCATCGCCGCTGCGCATCTCGAGCAGACGCGTGTTCACATCGGGCACGATGATGAAGTGCACCTCGGCGACCTTCGGCGCGCCGCGCCAGTAATCCGGATTCGCTTTGAGGATGACGTCCGTGTCGGTGTCGTAACGCGCGAGCACGTACGGTCCCGTTCCGATCGGCGCGCGGTCGTATGCGGCGCGATTGATGTCGGGGAGCTTCGCGAGGATATGTGCGGGGAGGATGCACATCGGGGTGAGGCTCGGCCCGAAGAACGCTGCGATAGCGGGCGCGTACGGATGCGACAAGCGGACGATGACGGTGTACGGATCCGGCGCCGTCATCGAAGCGATGTCGTCGTAGCCGCTGCGCGTGAGGACGTTGTTCCGCGGGTTCATGATCGCGCGCCACGTGAAGATGACGTCGCGTGCGTCGAACGGCGCGCCGTCGTGCCACTTGACGCCGCGGCGCAGGTGGTACGTTATCGTCAACCCGTCTCTGCTGATGCCGCCGTTCGCGATCGTCGGGATCTCGGTCGCCAGCTCGGGCACGAGCTCGCCATGTACGCCCACGCGGAATAGCCACGCCGCCCAGAACCAGCCGATGTCCGTCGCGGCCGCATTGCCCGACAGTTGGGGGATGAGCGAGTCGATCGAACCGATGCCCACGATCCGTACGACGCCTGCGTGCAGCGACGACGAGGGGCCGATCTGCGAACCGACCTTCGAACAGCTTGCTGCGCTGAGCGTCAGGGCGGTGGCGAGAACGGCGGTCGCAGCGCGCTTCAGCGCATCTGCCATTGCCATGTGTTCCAGAATTCGGTGACCGCCGGTGCCGGACGGTAGTTCTCGAAGCCGTCGCGGACCGCATCGTCACGATTGACGTAGTACATGAAGATGACCGGTGCGTCTTGCGCGAGGAGCTCTTGCACGCGCCAGTACGCGGCCTTGCGCGTCTCGCGATCGTATTGGGTCAGGGCGACCTTCTCTGCGGCGTCCACGCGCGGGTCGCACATGAACGACTGATTCCAGCCGACCGGCGGTTGCTGATCGCACGCCCACAGCGTCTCATCGTCGGGGTCGACGCCGGCGATCCACGCCGTGTACGCGAGGTCGAAGCGGCCGTTGTTGATGACGCCGCCCGAGCCGGCCGAGCCTTCGAGCACGCTCGTCGGATAGAATTTTATCTGGACGCGGATGCCGACGCGCTGCATCATCGATTGGAAGACCGGCGCGAACTTGCGCGCGTCTTCCCACGTCGTTCCCGAGGCAAGCGTCAGCGCCAGTTCGGTACCGTTCTTCGCGCGGTAGCCCGCGGCGTCGAGCTTCCATCCCGCCTGATCGAGCAGCCGGCCCGCGCCGGCCGGGTCGTAGGCCGGCTGGCGGACGTTCGGATCGAACGCCCACGAGAACGGCGGTTGATCGGTCTGCGCTCGCGTCGCATAGCCTTGCATCACGGTGCGGATGAGGTAGTCGCGATCCGTCGCCATCGAGATCGCGTGACGGACGCGGACGTCGTCGAGCGGCGCGTGCTTCTCGTTGAAGATGAGATACCAGTACTCGTTGAAGGTCTCCGTGTTTATGTGGACGCCCGGTATCCTCCGAAGCTCGGGGACTTGCGAACTGCCGGGGTTGTAGAAGAGATCCGCTTCGCCGGTCCGCATCTGCGTCGTCTGAGTGTTCGGGTCGATGATGATCGGGAAGTCGACCTCGCTCAGCTTCGGCGCGCCGCGCCAATAGTGCGGGTTCGGCTTGAGGACGATGCGCGTGCCCGGTTCGAACGTTTCGACGTAGAACGGTCCGGTGCCGACCGGCTTGTTGTTGAACGCCGCGTGGTTGATATCGGGCAAGCTCTTGAGCAGGTGCTCAGGCAGCACCGGCATCGGCTGCAGGCTCGGTCCGAAGAACGTGGCGATCGCCGGAGCGTACGGCCTCTTCAAGGTGACGAGCAGCGTGTGCGGGTCAGGCGCGCTCATCGAGGCTATATCGTCGTAACCTTCGCGCGTGAGCACGTTGTTGCGCGGATCCATGATGAGGTGCCAGGTGAAGATGGCATCGCGCGCGGTGAACGGCGCGCCATCCTGCCACGTCACGCCCTTGCGCAGGTGATACGTGATCGTGAGGCCGTCGCGGCTCACCCCGCCGTTATGCGGCGTCGGCACCTCCGTCGCCAGCTCCGGCTCGAGATCGCCCTGCTCGTTCACTTGAAAAAACCAAGCACCCCAGAACTGTCCGATGTCGACCGATGACGCGCTCGCCGACAGCTCGGGTATGAGCGAGTCGTTGCTGCCGATGCCGACGATCCTGACGACGCCGGGAAGCGCGCCGTTGGTCGGCGACGTACCGGACTGCACTTTCGAGCAGCCGGCGAATGCTACCGTCGCGGCGAGCAGCGAGGCGAGCGCGATCCGACCTGCGCCTAGATCTCCCATTCCCACGTGTTCCAAAACGTCGTGACGGCGTGCGCCGGTTTGTAGTTCTTGAGATCCGAGTTCGCGACGTCCTGGCGCTGCACGTACCAGTCGAGGATCATCGGCTCTTGCTCGGCGAGGATCTCCTGGATCTTGTAATACGCGGCCTTGCGCACGTCCGGATCGTAGCTCGAGAGCGCGATATGCTCTTCCGCGTCGAGCTCGTGGTTGCAGAAGCGATAGATGTTCTGACCTTTCGGCGGAAACTGGTCGCACATGAAGAGCGTCGAGTCGTCCGGATCGACGCCGTTGATCCACGACAGCAGGCCGGCGTCGTACTTGCCACCCTGCAGGATGCCGCCCGCGCCGTACGTCGCGAAGAACAGCGGCGTCGGGTAGTTCTTGACGTCGACCTTGACGCCGATCGCCTTCCACTCGCTCTGGAGCACTTGTTCCTGCACGAGCGAGTCGGCGCGGCCGATGACGCCGTCGAGCGAGATCTCGAGCGTCTGGCCGTTCTTGTGGCGATAGCCGTCGGCGCTCATCGTCCAGCCGGCCGATTCGAGCAGCTGATCGGCCTTGTTCGTATCGAACGGGTATTTCTTGACGTCGCGATTGTACGCCCAGAGGAACGGCGGCTGGTCGCTGTCGGCGGGCACGTAGACGTCGTGCGAGATGTTGTGGATGAGCGTGCGGCTGTCGATCGCATAGGCGAGCGCTTGACGGACGCGGACGTCGTCGAGCGGCGGGTGCTGCATGTTGAGCGCGATCTGGCCGTACTGCGTGAACGGCGTCAGGTAGATCTGGTAGCCCGTCAGCCGGTTGAGCTGGGGCGCTTGCGATGCGGGCGCGTAGTACTCGAAGTCGATGTCGTGGGCCTCGAGCTCGGTGAGAATCGTGTTCTCATCGGGGATGATCTCGTAGTCGATCTCTTTGAGCTTCGGCGGGCCGCGCCAGTAGTTCGGATTGGCGACCATCTTGATAAGGCTGCCTTTTTGGTATTCGACGACTTTGAACGGACCCGTGCCGATGGGGATGATGTTGAACGGCACCTTGTTGATGTTCGGATATTTCGACAGGATGTGCTTGGGCAGGATCGGGTACGGCGTCGGCCCCATCGTGAAGAAGTTGTTGACGAAGGGTGCCCATTTGTGCGCCAGGTGGACGACGATCGTGTAGTCGTCGACCTTGTCGATCTTGGTGATGTACGTCTTGTCGTAGCCGACGGTGCTGCTGACGAAGTTCGCCGGATTGTTCACCTGCTGCCACGTGTAGATGACATCGTCGGCGGAAAACGGTGCGCCGTCCTGCCACTTGACGCCCTTGCGCAGGTGATACGTGATGGTCAGGCCGTCTTTGCTGATGCCGCCGTTCGCGAGCGTCGGCTCGACGGTCGCAAGCTCGGGGTAGAGCTGGTTCTGGTCGGACCAATTGAAGAGATAGCCGGCCCAGAACATCGAGAGATCGACTTCCGTCTGCTGATTGCCGACGACCGGGTCCATGTTGTCCGGCTCGGCGTTTGCGGCCCAACGAAGCACGCCCGGTTTCGTCCACGAGTTGCCGCCGCCGGCACCGGTGCCGGCTTGCGTGTTGCCGCCCTGCGAGCACGCGGTGAGAGCGGCGACGACGACGAGTGCTGCGACGCAGCGGAGCGCACGGCGTTGGATCGACATATGATTCCTTTCGTGCCCGGCTTCCAGTCAGCGCTTCAAGGGCGCACCTTGAATCGGTGGCGCCCTCGAGTCTAGTTGGTCAGCCGACGGTCAGGCTTGAACTGACGACCTGCGGTTTACGAAACCGCTGCTCTACCAGCTGAGCTACGTCGGCGCGGCGACGGCTCTGCGGCGCCCCCGCGACCCGCTTCGGCCATGTTTTTGGGCTCGCCTGCCGGTACGAGGTGTCGCCGTGCCGGCTAGGTTGTGACGTGAGCGATGACGTGACCGAGCTCTCGGCGGATCCGTTCGGTTATCACCCTGGCATTGTTGGTCGACGCCCAAAAGCCGAACGTGTAAGGGACGGGTTTTCCCACATCCGGGAACTTGCGGTCGATCGCGATGACGATCCCATAGTAAGGATCTTCGCCCTCAAGCGTCGCCCACACGGCGGCGCTCCGCTTCTCCCGGTTGGTCACCTTTATCGATAGATCGGATTCGCTCGGGCCTCTGACGTCATAGTCATCGACCAGCAGCGCCGCTATCTCTGCGAGGAATTCGACGACATTGGTCTTGGTCTCCAGTCGCCCTTCCAATGAATTGCTCCTCGACCCGAACGAAGAGGATGCCGCCTCGGTCGCTTGTGGTTTTACGCTCTCGCGTACGTACCACGATCTCATCCGCGTCGCTTCGCGAAGCAGTCGCGGCAGTACACCGGCCGGTCAGCACTTGGGATGAAGGGCACTTCTGCTACACCTCCGCAGTCGCCGCATGTCGCCGTATGGGTTTCGCGGTGCGGGCGGGCCGTCGGCGCCGAGTACGTCGGTGCGTTGCCGTTGCGCGCTTGTCTGGCCTCGCGGCACTCGGGGCAACGCCCGGGGTCGCTCGTGAATCCCCTCTTCGCGAAGATATCCTGTTCGGCAACCGTGAAGGCGAATTGCTTCGCGCAATCGCGGCATACGAGCATCTTGTCTGACATCTTATCTGAACTTAGCACTATGATTTTCTCCTTAGGTAGGTCATTCACCGAAAAACAAAACTGCCCGCAGAGATGTACGCCGTTCGGCGGTACGGGCAGTCTATTGGGAAATGCCTTGAGTCGCTGTACTGCTATTATATCACAATTTCGACCGTTTCGCCACTACGTCAAAGCCCAATGATCAGTACGGGTTCTTGAAGCGCAGGACTTTGGAAAGATCTTTTCCGCGGATGATGCCGGCGCTGTGGTATGCGAGTCCCCACGAATCGATCGACGACATATCGGGGAAGATGCACGCCTCGAGCGTCTCGTCGATCGCACCCTTCAAATACCAGCCGCCGCCTGCGCCGGACGTGCCGCCGAACTGGTCGGATCCGCCGAGCAGCGTGCAGTAGCACGACGCAGGATTGCCGTTGCAGCTCCCGAGCGGGACCTGCGCGTAGTAGGCAAGAGCGGCAAGCGTCGGCTTCTGCGAGTAGAGCGTCGTCGTCAAGAGATGGATGCGCGAACCGTCGGGCCTCGTGTACTGGCAGAACTGGCGCATGCCGTCGAGGAACAGCAGCGTCGGGCCGTTCGAGCCGTAGACGGCCACGCGCGTCTCGACCTCACCGCCCGTATTTTTGCAATAAGCCGCCGCGGCTTGATAGAATTGCGGCGAGTAGGAGGCCTGCGGAGCCGACGCTCCAAGCGCAGCCGATCCGAACAACAGAAAAGACGCGGCCGCGAAAGCGGCGATGGCTGATGATTTCACGAGGTGCCTTCCTTTCGGCATCAGAGCCGTTATTGAAGATCGGATTCCCGGCGCGGACGTCGTCGACCTACTCTCCGTGCAGGGTCCTGCGCGACGACTGCAAGCCGAACACTTCGACGCTGTTCGAAGTCCCGACGAAGACTTTACCGTCGATAACGGTCGGTGTGAGGAACGGCGGGTTGTGGAGGTTCTGCCATAGCGCCACGTTGAGCTGGATCAACTGGTGCGTCAGATCGGTCGCGTCGTACGCGCGAAGCAGCACGGGATGCGTAGCGCGGTTCGCCGGCCGCGTCGTGATCCAGACGATGCCGGTGCCGGGCATCGCGCCGTTCGACGAGACGTCTGGGATCGCGCCGCCGCTGCCGCCGCACGAACTCGACGCGGTGCTCGCGAGCGTGAGTTGCGGAACACTCGTGTCGAGCGCGTACGCTCGCAGCGGGTCGCCGGCGCCGCAATAGTAGACGAACGACGTCGTCGGACCACCATAGTATGCCGGTCCACCGACAAGTTTGTGGATCGCGAGCTGCAGCTCTTGGACCACCGCGTCGGGCCCGCCCGGCGAGTAGCCGCCGAGCAAGTCGCGGTTCAGGAGGTAGATCGTCCCTTCTTCTCCCGCGGCGACGGCGAGGTGCGGAAACGCGCCGGGCTGGTCGGGCAATAGCATGACACCGCCGGCGCCGAGATCGTGGTTCAACTGCGCGAGCAGCGCCTGGTCGGAGGGCGTAAAAGAATCGAGCACCGTCAGGCCGGCCGACATCTTCATCACCGAATCGCCCCAGTTGTTGCCGCCCGTGTTCGCGTCGAACGGCCCATCGCCGGTCGCGAATAACACGTCGCCTTGATCGTCGGCGTCCGGACCCCAACCACCGCCCCAGATGTTGCCGTTGTACTTGTTCGAGACGTCGAGCGTCGTGCAGAAGAACGACTGGAGCGTGAGCGTCGATGCGTCATAGCGGAATATCCAGCCGTGCGGCTTCGTGCTCGGGGTCTTCGTGTCGTCGTGATTGCCGAAGCTCACATAGACACTTCCGTTCGCTAGCAGCACCGAGGCGCGGTTCAACTGCGACAGCGCGTCGAAGACGACCCGCCTGCCGTTATTCAGCCTCGTCGTCGCCGTGATGTCGACCGGCGTGAGGACGTCGGCGCCGTCGGTCCAATCGACCGCGTGGAGGAACTGGTGATACGTGTACCCGCCGCCGGACACCGCTTGCTGAATCGCGGCCACGAAGTAGATCGTTCCTGTGTTCGGATCGATTACCGGCGTCGACGTGATGCCGACCGCTGGGATGATGTTCTGTGCGTTCGTGAATTGGTAGGGGATCGGCACGGCGCCGCCGGCGGGATTCGCGTAGTTCTTCTGCCACAGCTGCGCGCCCGTGTCCGCGTCGAACGCGTAGAGCGAATCATTCTCGGTGGCGACGATGGCCACGTTGTGGGTCGCCTGTCCGATCGTGACGCCGCCGACGAAAAGCGGCTGCGCGTAGACGAACGCATCGACCGGCAGCGAGAACAAGTGGACGAAGCTGTTCGGAGCGACGTTCGACGTCGTCAGCGCGGTCTCGAACGGGTTCCACCCAGTTCGCCCGAGGTCGTAGTGGTACTGCAAGTAGTCGTTTTGGACGACTGTCGACGAGCGGACGAATCCGCCGCCGGCGAGCCGACCGACCGCGGTGACGATCGTACCTGGGCGCAGCGTCGATCGAAGCCGGATCATCGTTCGCGAAGCTGTCGCCGTGTGCGCGCCCAGCAACCGTCCGCCCGCGTATACTTCGACGCGTTCACCGGGCGCGAGCGAGCCGATCGCGATGCTTTGCATCGCTTCGTCGAGCCGCCCGATGCGCGGCGACGCCTTTGAGCCTAGGGTGCCGATGCCGACGGAATGCGGGGTGGGCGTCAACGGCAGCGTGGACAGCGCGATGAGTACCGCGGCGAGGTATTGCATGGCATCCCTGATGGATAGGACAAAAGCCGAGCGCCGCGCCCGAAGAGGGCGCGCGTCTTATTGTAATATGCGACCGCTAGACCGGACGACGGCCATAAATCCCAATCTGGGCCCTAACCGCGCTTTTTGGGGTCTAGACCTCTGCGTGCTCGAGGTCGAGGTCCGCGAACGAGGTGAATTTCTTGTCGAAGCGGAGCTTCACCATGCCGGTGGGCCCGTTGCGCTGCTTGGCGATGTGGATCTCGGCGACGTTCTCCTGGTCGGTCCCCGGATTGTAATACTCGTCTCTATATATGAAGGCGACGACATCGGCCTCTTGTTCGATGCCGCCCGACTCTCGCAGGTCGGAGAGCATCGGTCGTTTGTCGGTCCGCACTTCGAGCGAACGGTTGAGCTGCGCGAGCGCGATGATCGGAACGCGCAGTTCTTTTGCGAGCGCTTTCAATCCACGGCAGATCTCGTCGATGATCTCGACGCGGCTCATCACGCGCGGGTTCGTCGAGCGCATGAGCTGGAGGTAGTCGACGACGATGAGGTCGAGGCCCGATCGCGACTGGAGGCGCCGCGAGCGCGAGCGCACCTCGGACGTCGACAGCGCCGGTGCGTCGTCGACGTAGATCGACATCTCGGCGAGACGCCCCATCGCTTGGGTGATCTTGCCCCAGTCCTCGTCTTGCATGTTGCCGGTGCGTAGCTTTTGCGCGTCGATGCGCGCGTCCGCGCTGAGCAGGCGCTGGACGATCTGCTGGTCGCTCATCTCGAGCGAGAAGATCGCGACCGTCTTTCCGGCCGAGCGCGCCGCGAATGCGGCGGCCCCGAGCGCGAACGCCGTCTTGCCCATCGACGGGCGCGCGCCGACGACGATGAGCTCGCCTTTCTGCCAACCTGCGGTGTAGTGGTCGAGCGACGCGAAGCCGGACGGTATGCCGGTGATGTTGCCGCTCTGATGGTAGAGCTTGTCGATCTGCTCGAATGTCGGTTTGAGCAGGTCCTTAACGAGGGTGAAACCCGCGGTCTGGCGGCGCCCGATGTCGAAGATCATCTGCTCGCACTGGTCGAGCGTCTGGTCGACGTCTTCGGTCGGCTCGAAACCCATGACCGAGATGCGCGAGCCCGCGGTGATGAGCGCCCGCAAGAGCGCTTTCTCCGCGACGATCTTCGCGTAGTACTCGACCGATGCGGTCGTCGGCACCGCGTCGAGGAGCTGGGTCAACAGGTCGAGGCCGCCGACTTCGTCGAGGACCTTGCGCCGGCGCAATTCTTCCGCGACCGACACCTTATCGATCGGCTCGCCGCGTTCGTAGAGCGAGTGGAGCGCGTCGTAGATCGTCGCGTGGTGCGGCGCGTAGAAATCCGAGGTGACGACGATCTCGGCGACGACCGGCATGAGCTCGCGGTCGACCATGAGCGCGCCGAGGACGGCTTGCTCGGCGTCGAGGCTCTGCGGCGGAATGCGGTCGATAGCGGTGAGCGCCACGCCGCTAGCCTGCCGCCGGCGAGATTTGCGCGGGCGCGCTCATATCGAGCGCGGCGAGCGCTTCGAAGACGTCGCCTGCGGTGACGATTTCCATGCCGGCCAGACCGGTGGGTACGTCTTTGAGATTCTCCTTCGGCACGACGACGCGACGGACGCCGGCCATGCGCGCCGCGAAGATCTTCTCGGGTATGCCGCCGACCGGGCGGACCCGGCCCTGGATGCCGACCTCGCCGGTGAGCGCAACGTCTTGCGGCACCGGTTCGCGCCGCAGCGCGGAGTAGAGCGCGGCGAAGACGGCCAGACCCGCGGATGGCCCATCGACGGCGCCGCCGCCGATGACGTTGACGTGCAAATCGTAATCAGCCGGGTCGACGCCGGCGAGGGCGCGGACGACGGACGCCGCGTTGAATACCGAGTCGCGAGCCATCGAGCCGGCGGTGTCGTTGAAGCGCACGGTCCCTTTGCCCGGCTGCGACGCGCGAAATGCGACCGCCTCGAATTCGATGATCGAACCCGTGAAGTGATAGACGCCGAGGCCGAACGCCTTACCGACCTCGCAAGCCTTTGACGCCTTGACGTGCGTGTGCTGCGAAAGGCGGCGGCTGCGTACGACGTCGAGCACGTCGCTCGCAGCGACCGGAATGCCGGAGTCGGAGGCGCCTTGCGCGCGATATAGAGCGAGACCGAACGCGTCGGCCAGGATCTGGACCGCGAGCCGGCCTTCGAGCGTGTACTCTGCGATGAGATCCGCGACTCCATCGTCGAGCGCCGCGTGGAGGCGCTTGGCGGCGTGGTGGACGATCGACGCGATCTGCTCCTGGTTGAGCGGCGTGAAGAAGACTTCGGCGCATCGGGAGCGCACGGCCGGATCGATCTCGTCAGGCTGCCTCGTCGTCGCGCCGATGAGGACGAAATCCGCGGGCGCGCCGCTTGCGAAGAGGCGCTTCACGTAGGCGGGCACGTTCGGATCGTTCTCGTCGTAGTACGACGATTCGAACGTGACGCGCTTGTCCTCGAGCACTTTGAGCAGTTTCACCTGGAGCATCGGATCGAGCTCGCCGATCTCGTCGATGAAGAGGACGCCGCCATGCGCGCGCGTCACAAGCCCGAGTTTCGGCTCGGGGATGCCGCCCTCGGCGAAATCGCGCCGGCTTCCTTGATATATGGGATCGTGCACCGAACCGAGCAGCGGATTCGTCGTCTCGCGCGGATCCCAGCGGATCGTCGAACCGCCGACCTCGACGAACGGCGCGTCGGCGCCGAACGGCGTGTACGTCGCGTGCTTCGCGCGCTCGAGCGCGAGCCGCGCGACGGTCGTCTTGCCGACGCCCGGCGGTCCGTAAAGTATGACGTGCTGCGGGAACGGCGAGGCGATCTTGCCGAGCAGCGCGAGGATCGCCGCGTCTTGGCCGACGACTTCGTCGAGGGACGCCGGCCGCAGGACGCTCAGCGCCGATGACGGCAGTCCGCGCCGCTCGAGGGCCTCGAGCTCTTCCTGTTTCTTGAGCGTCGACGACGTCTCGGGGCCGCCGGTCTCCTTGAGCGCCTCGAGTTTCAGGTCTTTGACGTACTCGAAATGGCGCGCCGCCATCTTCGCGTTGACCTTCTTCTCGATGCTCTCTTCGACGGTGCGGTGGGCGATGAGTTCGGCGAGCTCTTCTTCGACGGCCGCGAGCGCATCGGCGTAACCGGAGCGCGACGGCGTCCGCGCGAGCGTGGGGTCCTCGAAGACGAGGCGCCGAAGCGCGAGAACGCGATCGCCGAGGTCGCGGCTGCGCATGAGCTTGAGCGCGTCGAGCTTGCCGGCTTTGAGCACGAGCTTATCGGCGCCGACCAGGTTCGAGAGCATGTCGAATAGCGCGGTCACTTGACGCCCGATCGCCGCCTGGGCCGAAGGCGGAGCGCCGGGCCGGCGATTCCGGCGCGGAGCGGACTTACCCACGATCAGCCCGTGACGACGCGGACGGCGATCTTTGCCGATACGCCGTGCGCGAGCTTGGCGACGCAGGTGTGGTCGCCGGCCGACTTGATCGGTTCGGCGAGTTCGAGTTTGTGGCGGTCGAGCGCGACGCCGAATTCGGCGTGCACGGCTTCGGCGATCTGCGTCGTCGTCACGGCGCCGAACAGCTTGCCGTGCTCGCCTCCCTTGGCTCGAACGACGACCGGTTTCGCCGAGATCGTCGACGCGAGCGCCTTCGCTTCGGCGAGACTCTTGTCGTCGCGCTTCTGCTTGGCGGCGCGGCGGCCTTCGAGCTGCTGGAGGTTCCCTGCGGTCGCTTCTTCGGCCAATCCCTTCGGCAGCAGGTAGTTCCGCGCGTGACCGTCAGCCACGTCGAGAATGGAACCTGCTTTGCCCACGCCCTTGACGTCGGCTTTGAGGATGACCTTCACCGCCGTCGCGTCAGTCCGAGGCGAAAGGCAAGAGCGCGATGACGCGCGCGCGCTTCACCGCCGCCGTCAGCGCACGCTGGTGCCGCGCGCAGCTTCCGGAGATGCGGCGCGGCAAGATCTTGCCGCGCTCGGACACGAACTTGCGCAAACGCGGCGCGTCTTTGTAGTCGATGTGCTCGACCTTGTCGACGCAGAACGAGCAGACCTTACGTTTCGGCTTTCGATCCTTCGCCGCGCGCTTTTTTAGTTTTGGCCTTGGTGGCATCTGTCTTCCTTACCGTCTCTGATCAGAATGGGACTTCTTCGTCGGCGTCGCTGTGGAATTCGTACTCCGGCAGATCCGACGATGCCGTCGATGTGGTCGACGCCGCTTGTCGCGGCGCGCCGCCGTTGTCGCCGGCCGGCTTGCTGTCCATGAATTGGAAGTCGTCCGCGCTCACCTCGACCGCGGTGCGTTTGTTGCCCTCGCGATCCGTGTATTCGCGGATCTGCAACCGCCCCGAGACGAGAACGGGTCTGCCTTTTTGGAGATACTTCGCCGCAGCTTCGGCGCGTTGGCGCCAGACAGAAACGCCGAAGAAATCGGTCTGCTCCTGGCCGCTGCGACCCTTCGGCCGGTTGACGGCGATGCGGAACGACGTGACGGGAGTCCCGTCCTGCGTCTGGCGCAGTTCGGGATCCGCGACGAGGCGGCCGACGAGCACGATGTGGTTATAGGATCCGGCCACGATGACACCTCACAATTCGCTTGTTCTGGAAACGCCGGTCGAGCTAAAGCTCGACCGCTACAGACCTAATCACGGGCTAGACGCGGACGACGAGCGCCCGGAGGATGTTCTCGTGGAGGCGCATCTGGCGCATGACCTCGTCGGCGCATGTCGCTGCGCCTTTGAACTTCATGACGACGTAGTGGCCTTCGCGCACTTTTTGGATCTCGTAGGCGAGGCGCCTTTTGCCCATACGCTCGGCGCCGATGTCCTCGCCGCCGTTCTGCTTGGCGACGTCGGAGAAATGCGCCGCTACCTCGTCGACCTGCGGGTCTTCGAGAAGCGGACGGACGATATAGGTGATCTCGTATTGCGACACGGGCGTCGCTGCCTCCCTTCGGGCGTTAGGCCCGTCCTGTACGCTGCCGCGAAACGCGGCAAGCCGGACGAGCAGGAAGGAAATGCGGGAGCTTTGTAGCGGTCGAGCTTTAGCTCGACCGGGCCGCTCCACGGCAAGCTCCCACAGTCTATCACAGTGCTCGAAGCGGTGACAAGCAGGGTTCAGACGTTCGTCGCGCCATGCGAGTAGTGTGCATACGGGACTATGGCGCCGTCCGAACGAAACGTGCCAAGACCATGACCCGTTTCATGCCGGCCGCGTGTGCGTTAGCGATCGCCTTGACGATCGGCGGGTGCGGCTTCCACTTGCATCCGTCGGCGACCGTCGGCAAGCCGCTTCCCGACCTCAGCTTTGCGACGCTTGACGGCTCGACACAACGGCTGGCGCCTGCGCCCGGCAGGATCACGTTCGTCAACGTCTTCGCCACGTGGTGCCCGCCGTGCAAGGCGGAGACGCCCGATCTCGTCGCGTTCGCGGGCGCCTGGAAGAGCCGAGGCGTCGACGTCGTCGGCGTCGATCAAGAGGAGACGGCGCCGCTCGTCGAGGCGTTCCGGGCGCGTTACCATATCGCGTACCCGTTGCTCGTCGACTCGAGCCATCAGACCAAAGACCTGCTCGGCGCACGCGTCATCCCGCACACGATCGTCGTCGACGGTTCGGGCGTCGTACGCGCGATCGTCAGCGGCCCGATGACGCGCGCCCAGATGGACGATCTCGCGGCAAAAGCCGGCGCAGGGTCTTGAGATCCTCTTTTTTGACGATCCACACGTCGACCCAGTTCAATTTCGTCAGCCTGCAGAAATAGATCGTCACGATGATCGCAGACGCGATATACGTCGACGTCGAAGCGATCGCCGCACCTGCGAGCCCGTAGAGCGGCACGAGCCAGAATCCAAGCCCGGTCTGCAGTGCGATCATGCAAAGCGACATGTAGACGACCACGATCGGGCGCCCCATCTGGAACGTGAAGAACGGGCTGAACAGCCCGACCGAGACGAAGAGCACGATCCCCGGGAGAAGGATCCGCAGCGCCGGCGCGGCTTCCGCGAACTGCGGGCCGTAAAACCACTGCACGAGCCACGGCGCCAACACGTAGAGCGGCAACGTCGCCGCGACGACGATCGCCGTGCACGTCCGGATCGATCGGGCGGTCGTGACCGCCGAGTCTTCGAAGGCGGACGCTCCGACGCGATACGTCGTCGCGGTCGCGACCGCGCGCGGGATGCGGAAGAGCACCTCGCCCGCGGAGACGGCGACCGAATAGACGCCGAAGCCCGGCGCACCGAGAAACCCGATGAGCACGAGCGAGTCGATCCGGTAGTTGAAGAAGCCGAGAATGCTGCCGACGGTCGCGCCGCTCGCGTACTTCGCGATCGAACGCAGCGCTTCGCGAAAATCCCATGACGGCTTGCCGCGGAGGAGGTTCGCGATACGGAGCATGACGACAGCCGCCGCTCCGTATGTCGTCAACGCCCACGCCCACAGCGCGCCCGCCAGGCCGAGATGCAGCGCGAGCGCCGCTCCAACCATGACGAGCAGGAAGACCGCGAAGCCGAGGATCTGCGAGTTGAGGCTCGTCACGCGGTCGAGCCCGAGATAGATGCCCTGCTGCCAGGCGACGATGACCGTCGCGGGCGATGTCGCCGCGAAGACGACGATCACCGGCGTGAAGCCGAACCGCCATCCCCAGAGCAGGAGCACGATCGGCTGGACGACCGAGATGATCGCGAACACGAGGACCAAAGGTCCGAAGAGGTCGACGGCGGTGCGCTTGTGGCGCGATAAGAAGTAGGTGATCGACGCGCCGAAGCCGCTGATCGCGGACGAAGCGCCGGACTGCAGCAGTGCGAGCCCGGAGAAATAACCCTTGCCGGCCGGCCCGAGCGCCTTCGCGACGACGATGCCGGTGACGATGCCCACGGCAGCGGCCGCGCCGTTGAAGAACAGCGTGCGCATGGCGTCGCGGCTGGCCGACCGCGGTTTCGGATCGTCCGTCATGCCGGCGAGCCTATCCGGCGCACGCCGATGCCGCGCGCGAGCGAACAGAGCAGGTGGTGCGGTACGGTCGCTGCAGCCGCCGCTACCTCATCGAGCGTCGTTCCCGTCATCGCGCCGATGACGATCGCCTCGTCGCCCGGCGCCACGTGCGTATGCGCCGGCACCCGCACCATCGTCGTATTCATGCCGATCGCGCCGGCGATCGCGCAACGCGCTTCGCCGATCGTGACGGCGCCGCCGGCGCTGAGCGACTTCGGCAACCCATCCGCGTAACCGATGCGCAGCGTCGCGATAGTCTCGCCTTGCTCGGCGACCGACTCGCCGCCGTACCCGAGCGGGGTCGCCGCCTCGAATGTCTTCACCGCTACGACGGTCGCTCGGACGTCGACGGCTTGACGAAGCGCCGGCGCCTCACCCGACGGAGTCAGCGTCGCACCGAAAAGCCCGATGCCGATCCGCGCCGCGCCGGTCGCACGTCCCCACAGCGCCGGCCCGGTGCTCGCGATGTGGATGACCGGAACCGCCAGGCCTTCCGCGCGGAGAGCGGCGACCGCGCCGGCGAACGCACGCATCTGACCGTCCATCGATTCCTTGCCCGCGATGTGCGTCCACGCCCCCTCCCAGGTGACGCCCGACAAGCCGCTCACCGAGCGCGCGAACTCGTACGCCGTCGCCGCGGGCACGCCGCTCCATCCCGTGCCAGAGTCGATCGCGACGTGAACCGCGATGCGCCGGCCGCGCCAATCGCCGAGCGACGCGACGGCGCGCGCGGACGCTTCGTCTTCGACCGTCGGCGTGACGCCGAGGAAAACCGCCGTGTTGAGATCGTCGCCTCGCGCGGCGAAGACCTGGACGATCGGCGCGCGGATCCCGGCCGTGCGCAAACGTTGCGCTTCGGCGACGTCGAAGACGACCAGCCGGGCTGCGCCGCCCGCGAGCGACGCACGCGCGACGTCGAGCGCTCCGCATCCGTATGCGTCCGATTTGACGACCGCCCACAATCCGCGGTCTGCGAGCTTCGAACGCCAGGCTGCGGCGTTGTGTCGCACTGCTTCGAGATCGAGCACGAAGCGGGGCGGGTTCAAAACGTCTTCCTCGAGTCGATGAGAATCGTGACCGGGCCGTCGTTCGTCAGCTCGACCTGCATCGATGCGCCGAAGACGCCGGTCTCCACCACGACGCCGTCGCGCCTGAGCAGCTCGACGACGCGGTCGAAAAGCGCCTTGGCAGACTCGCCCGGCGCTGCGTCGACGAAGGATGGCCTGCGGCCTTTGCGCACGTCGCCGTAGAGCGTGAACTGCGAGACCGCGAGGATGGAACCGCCGGCGTCGAGCAACGACCGGTTCATCGCTCCGTCGTCGTCGTTGAAGACGCGCAGACCGGATATCTTCGCCGCCGTGACCCGCGCGTCGTCGTCGACGTCGTCTCGAGCGACGCCGACGAACGCGAGCAGACCTTTGCCGATAGAGCCGACCGTCTCGCCGGCGACCTCGACGCGTGCCGAACTCACGCGCTGCACGACCGCCCGCACGCGAACCTTAGACCGAACCGCCGGCGCGCGCTTCGCGCTTCGTGACGCGATACGCCGAGCGGACGTCGCGCACGCGCGAGATCTTCGTCAGGATGCGGCTGAGGTGTTCGAGGTCCTTGATCTGAAGGCTGCACGAGATCATCGCGGTGCGATCGCGCTTGACCTTGGCGGTGACCGACGTCGCGTTCGTCTTGTGCTCGGACAGCACGCCCATGATGTCTTGCAAGAGTCCGGGACGGTCGATCGCGTCGACCTCGACGTCGACCGTGTGGGTCTCTTCGCGCGCAGTATCCCACGCGACGTCGATCATCCGATCCGGCTGCGCGCCGATGTGACCGACGTTCGGGCAGTCGACGCGATGGACGGAGACGCCGCGGCCTTGGCTGATGAAGCCGATGATCGGATCGCCGGGCACCGGCGTGCAGCAGCGCGCGAAGCGCACGAGCACGTCGTGGTCGCCGCGTACCGCGACGCCGGATGCCGCTCGTCGCGCGGGCCGCTTGCCGATCGTCCGCGCCATCGGTAGCGGCACGACGTTGCGCTTGCGCGCCTCCTCCCGCAGCTTGCCGACGATCGATGCGATCGAGACGTCGCCGAAACCGACGCCTGCGTACATGTCTTCTATGCTCGCGCAGTTGAAGCGCGGCGCGAGCGAGGCCAAGAAATCTTGCGTCGCGATCGCAGCGAGCTGATTGCGCGCGATCTCGCGCTCGAGCGCGTCGCGTCCGGCGGCGATGTTCTCGTCGCGGCGGTTCTTGCGGAACCACTGCTTGATCTTGTGCTTCGCGCTGCTCGTCCGGCAGATCGCCATCCAGTCGAGCGACGGGCCGGCGCTGTTCTTGTTGACGAGCACTTCGCAGATGTCGCCGTTCTGCAAGGTGTAGCCGAGCGGCACGATCTTGCCGTTCACCTTCGCGCCGACGCAGTGGTGGCCGACCGACGTGTGGACGTGATAGGCGAAGTCGATCGGCGTCGCCGACGCCGGCAGGCCGAAGACGTCGCCTTTCGGCGTGAAGACGAAGACCTGATTGTCGAAGAGGTCGAGCTTGAGCCGCTCCATGAACTCGCGGCTGTCGCGCATGTCCTCTTGCCACTCGAGGAGCGAGCGCAGCCACGCGAGCTTCTGGTCGTAGTCGTCCGCCCGGCCGCCCTCTTTGTAGCGCCAGTGCGCGGCGATGCCGTACTCGCTCGTCCGGTGCATCTCCCACGTGCGGATCTGGATCTCGATCGGATCGCCGCCCGGGCCGATCACCGTCGTGTGGATCGACTGGTAGCCGTTCGTCTTCGGCATCGCGACGTAGTCTTTGAAGCGGCCAGGGAGGGGCGTCCAAAGGCTGTGGACGATGCCGACCGCGCCGTAGCAATCCTTCACCGAATCGACGACGACGCGGATCGCGATGAGATCGTAGATGTCGGCGAACTCTTTGCCGCGCTGCAGCTTTTGGTAGATCGAATAGAAATGTTTCGGGCGGCCGGAGACGTCGGCTTGCAAACCCATGGCCTCGAAGCGCTTTGTCACTTCCCCGATGACCGCGTCGACGATCCGCTCGCGCTCGGCGCGGCGTTTGCGCACTTTCTCCGCGATGTCGCGGTACGCAGGCGCATCGAGGTAGCGCAGGCTCAGGTCTTCGAGATCCCATTTCATCTTCGAGATGCCGAGCCGGTGCGCGAGCGGCGCGTAGATCTCGAGCGTCTCCTCGGAGATCGCGCGCTGTTTCTGCTCGCCGAGGCTGTCGAGCGTCCGCATGTTATGCAGGCGGTCGGCGAGCTTGATGATGATGACGCGGATGTCTTTGGCCATCGCCAAGAACATCTTGCGGAGGTTCTCGACCTGGACGTCTTCCTTCGATTGATAGGGGATTTTGGTGAGTTTCGTCAGACCGTCGACGAGCCCGGCGATCTCCGAACCGAAGCGGCGTTCGACTTCTTCGAGCGAGACGCTCGTGTCTTCGACGACGTCGTGGAGCAGGCTCGCCGCGATCGTCGGCGGATCGAGCTCGAATTCGGCGAGGATGGTCGCGACAGCGAGCGGATGCGAGATGTAGCGATCGCCCGATGCTCGCGTTTGGCTGCCGTGCGCCTCTTTGGCAAAGGTATAGACGCTCTCGAGCCACCCCTCGTCGAGGTTCGGCTGATACGTCTTCACTTTTGCGAGGAGGCCCTGGAACGTGGCGGCCATGCGTGAACTCACCTGCGGCCCGTCCCGCTGTAAATGCGGTGGGTCCCGCTTATCGTTCGAGCCGCGCCGCGGCCGCCCTTTTGCGCTTCGGCGTCAGCCACGCGCGCAGCGACGAGAAGAGCGCGTACGACGGACGTTCGCACCGCCACGTCGAGTACAGGACGGTTTGCGCGCCAAGACCTTGTTTGAAGCGCGCGACGCCTGGAAGGCCCTCGCTCTCCCCGAGGTTGTACCAGCGCACGCCGCGCTGAGCGGCCGCAGTGATGAGGGCCACGTTGAGCGCGTTGCTCGGTCGAAGCGTGCCGAAATCGGATCGCATCGCTGCGCTCCAGAAATTCGCCTCGTCCGATCCGTACAGCATGACGCCGCCGGCGATCGGCTCGCCTTCGAATGTCGCGAACCAGATCTCGACGTCGTCGCCGCCGCGCGCGACGAGCGCTTCGAGCAGACGCTTCGGAAACGTCGGACGTTCGCGCCCCCACCTGATCGCGGACTCTTCGAGCATCGCATAGTAGCGATCGATCGCCGCCTCGCCGCGCGCGCGTTCGCACGTGACGCCGCGTCGCTGCGCCTGACCGGCCATCCTGCGCGTGTTGCCGTCCATGCGCGCGAGCGCCGCTTCGACCCCGCCGGAGAGATCGATGACCGACGTCTCGCGTTTGACGACCTTACCCGGCAAGCCGCTGAGGTCTGCTTCGCAAAGCGGCCACGGCGTGATCGCGATGCTATGGATGCCGGATGCGAGCACGGCGGCGTACGAAGCCCTCGCGCGCGCCGCACCGGCGGCGCTTCCATCCGCATTCAGCACGACGGTATAGCCGCCGAGCGGCGTGCCGGAGTAGACGCGCCATCCGAGCCGGCCTCGCACCCGCACGAGCGGCACGATGGACTTCGATCCGTCCTCGAAGATGCAGGCGAGCGGGCTGGGCGTGAGGGACGCGTTCGAATCTGCGAGGGCGAGCGCCCATGCAGGCCGCGCTTGAAAGGTCGGCGTGCCGGCGCGATCGAGCGCCGTCCACGATGCGACGTCGAACGGCGTCACGCGAACCACGCGAGGTCGAGCGTCTGCTATACTCTGCACCGCGTTTTGAGGCTTCTTTCACGCTCGCCGACACCCCCTGCGGTCGCAACGTCACATCGACGCTGGCACGGCGTCGCAGCGAAGCAGAGCAACCGCGCGGCGCTCAACCGGCAACCTTCGTCGAGGGAACGGGGGAGTCGTTTGCCGCCGCATCGGCGAGCGCCGCGGCCCGCTCTCTGACGAGCGCGAAGATCTCGCGACGTTCGTCGTCGCCGGCGCGGCTCGGATCCTCGATCTCGACGCGCGAGAAGCCCAGCAGGCACGCGCCGAGCAGGTACGTCTTGCCCGCGGCGCGTGGATGGCGCTTTCCGATCTCGAACGCTTGCAGCCGGTCCATGACGAACACCGCGTCGAACGCGTCGAGGTCGACGGCGTCGACGTGTTTCGATCGATGCGCGGTGACGTCGACTCCGGCTTTGTCTGCTTCCGCAAGCGTCGAGTCGTGGGCGGGGAGATCGGGTCGCGCTCGAAGCCCGGCCGACTCGGACGTGACGACGATCCCCCGTGTCGCGAGCGCCGCGCGGAAGACCGCTTCGGCGAGGACGCTTCGCATGATGTTGCCGCTGCAGACGAAGAGCACGGAACGCGGCGCGAACGGCCTCGGCAGGAGTTCGGATCGCAGACCGAGCGCGCGAGCGATCGCGAACATCGAGTAGCGCAAAGCGCCGCCCGTGCCGAAGCGCCGCCGGGCGCGAAGGAAACGGCGAGGCACGAGCGGTTTGAAGACCGCACCCGCCGCGCTTGCGAACAGGCGGCTCAAACCTGGCAATGCGTCCATGATCGCGGGCAGCGGTTCTCGCCAGGTCCACATCGCGCTGCGGACGTCGCGAGCGAGATCCTCGGCGAAAAAACTTCGCAGCTCTTGCGCCTTCGTCAGCCGGCGCGTGCCGAACGCCGTCGGTTCGAACAGCCGCTCGCGCAGCCGCAAGAGGGAACCGCGCGTCCATCGGACGCGCCTGCCGACGACGTACTCGGCCGGCACATCAGGCTTTCGACCGTGGATGATCTCCCACTCGTAGAACGGGAAATCGACACCTGCGGCGATCGCGGTCGGGAGCGAGCCCCAATAGCGGCCGTTCACCTCCATGAGCCAATCGGTACCGTCGGCCGCGCGCCGGAACTCGACGAGCGCGACGCCTTCCCATCCGATCGCGCGCAACAGCGCGATCGCTTTTTCGGTGAGCGGACGATCGAGTGCGGCCGATTCCGAGACGACGCTGACGCCGCCCGATGCGGGCAGTTCCTTGACGCGGCGATGTACGAACGTCGCAAGAGGCTCGCCGTCGTGCATGAGCGCCGCGACGCCCATCCCCGCTCCGGGCACGAACTGCTGCACGATGTAGCGCGCCTCGAACGCGGGGTCGTCGGCGAACGCGGCTTCGAGCTCGTCCGGTCCTGTGAAATAGCGGATGCGGATCCCGCCGTGCGCGGCATGGTTTCTCGGCTTCGCGATGACGGGATACGCCATGAACGCGGCCGCCTCGTGCGGGGTCGACGTCGCACCGACCTCATAGGTCTCCGGGATGTCGATGGCGAGCGTCTGGGCGAACCCGATCGTCAGGCTCTTGTCGAGCACTCGCTCGATGATCCCCGGCGACGGACATGCCGGCGTCGCCAGCGAGCGAAGTCGAGCGTCGTTGCGCGCGATCGCGGCGAGTGCGGTGTCTGAGCAGGGGATCAAGACGCCGGCCCCCGAGCTTTTCACGACGCGTTCGAGACCCTCGTCGAAGGCATCGGGCTCGTCGCGCCCGTCGGGGAGGGGATAGTAGCGGGCTATCGCGCGGGTCGCAAGCGGACCCTCGTCATCCGTCGACGGAACCGCGAACACGGTGATGCCGCGCGCGGCGAGCGACCTCGATACCGCGAGCGCAAGACGCGGTGCGGTGCCGACGAGGAGCGCGGAACGGCGGGGCTCGCTGGCCTGCGCTTTCAATTAATAAGTTATGAACGAGCGGACGTCGGCGCCCTCGAGCTTGCTCCGGCCGCCGAGCGCGGTCAGCTCGATGAGGAAGGCGATGCCGACGACGTTCGCGCCGAGCCGCTCGAGAAGCGAACGGGTAGCGGCGGCCGTGCCGCCGGTCGCAAGGAGATCGTCGACGAGGAGCACGCGATCACCGGGTGCCAGCGCGTCTTTGTGCATCTCGAGCGTATTCGTGCCGTATTCGAGCGCGTAGTCGACGTTTATCTTCTCGTACGGAAGTTTGCCCGGCTTGCGGACCGGAACGAAGCCGGCGCCGAGCTTGTACGCGACCGGCGCGCCGAGGATATAGCCGCGAGCCTCGATGGCGACGACGTGATCGATATTTGCGTCCGCGAACGCCCCGGCGATCATGTCGATCGCTCCCGCGAACGCCCGTTTGTCGTGCAGCAACGGGGTGATGTCGCGGAATAGGATCCCCGGGATCGGGAAGTCCGGGATGGCGCGGACGAACGATTCCATCTCCGCGAGTTCCAAGGATGCTCCTCTCGAGCGGTCGCGATGACCGCTGCGGCCGAGCCTTTACCAGTAATCCAGCTCACACCTAGGGTGCTCTGTTTAGCACGGGACATTTTGAGGTATGTGTAATGCGGATGGAAGCGCGTCAGTCACATACGAGACTGAACTTCGCTTTGGGCATGAGGCCATATGCAGCTCTTCGACACGGTATCGCGGTGGTTCTCCGACATCCCGGCTGTACGCCGAGCCCGTAACGGCCGCAGAGTCGCTGTCGAGAAACAAGCGCAGCTCCGCGTCGAAGGCGTCGACACGACGCATGTCGTGCTCTTGCGCGACATGTCGATCAGCGGCGCGTGCATCCGGGCGGATCTGCGGCTTTCGCGCGGGGACGTCGTGTGGATGCAAGTCGACGTCGACGAGAAGCCGTTCGAATTCACCGCGAGCGTCGTCGAAGTGCGGTCCGATCCCATGGGCTTCTTCTCCGACTATGGGCTTCGACTCGTCGAGCTGAGCTTGCCGTCTGCCAGGACGCTCGCCGCTTTCATAAGCCGCCGCCTTGCCGCCGACGGCAACGCGTCGAACGGCAAAGTCTCTCGGTAGGGACTTTTTTCCCGGGTTGAGCCGCGGGGCGAATGGGTGTACCATATGGTACGCCCTGCTTGCGCTTTAACGAACGCTGAACGGGTAACTACGGGGCACTAATAGCCTCGTCTTTTCAGCCCGCGCGCTTCCGGTGGACTCTATTGGATGATCGCAACTCGCGCCTAGCAGGGCTCGCCACCCTATCTCTGCTTCTAGCCGCCTGGCTCGCCGGATGTGGCTCGCATTCGATCCAAGCGCCGGTCGCGGCACCCGGCCTTGCCGCGCGGGGGAACGTCGCGAGCCCGCCGCCCGGAATCCTCGCCGACACGTGGTCGGGCATCCACGCGTTCCAAGTCTTCGACGCGCACATCCCGCCGTTGCGGGCGACCGCCCACGCATCGCGCTACGAGCTCGTGTGGGGCACCCGCGACCCGCAAGCCTGGCTCGCGGGCAACCCAGCGATCATCGCGACCTACTACGCACCGTTCGACTCCGATTTCACGAAAGTCCATGGGCTCAAGTGGTGGCAGGGGCATCACCCCGATTGGATCCTCTACAAGTGCGACGAGAAGACGCCGGCGTGGCCGAGCGGGCTGAAATACGTGCCGCTCGACATCTCGAATCCGGCGGTCGTGCAATGGCAGATGGCGACGTATGCGCCGGTGATGGAAAACGGCGGATATAGCGGCTTCGGCGCGGATCTCGTGAGCCTCGACAATGCGACGCTTGGTTGCGGCGTGTTCATCCACGGCGTCTGGACGCAGAAGTTCTCCGGCCAAAATGTGGACGAGGCGTGGGCGCAGGCCGTTCTCGCGTGGACGCAGGCAGTCGTCAACGCGATGCACTCGCAGCCGCGCCCGCTCGTGTTCGGCGCGAATCACGTGCCGGAGAGCCGTCCGTTCGGCGACGCGGATGAGGACGCGTTCTTGAACCTCATCGACTTCGACGACGACGAGAGCGCGTTCACGAACTACGGGCAGCAGCCCGTCACGACGGCGAGGCTCACGTTGATCGTCGAGTGGATGAAATACATCCAAGGACTCGGCAAGGCGTTCGTCGTCGACGACAAGTGGAACACGCCGACGACCACGCAGCAGGAGCTCGGCTGGTCCATCGGCACGTATCTGCTCGGCAAGTACCACCAATCGGCGCTCTTCACAGACCATCTGCCGGGCTACGGTTACGAATATTATTTTCCGCAGTACAATGCGGCGGTCAGCAAGCCGTGCGCCGACATGGTACCCGATCCGAACGACAAGGGCATCTTCACGCGCAAGTATGAGGGCGCGTACGTGGTGGTCAATGCATCGCTGAGCCAGACGTTCAGCGTGACGTTGCCGAAGCCGTCATACAAGTCGATCTTCGGGGATATCGTGACGAGCCCGGTGACGGTACCGCCTGATACCGGCGACATCTTATTGACCTCTCACGGCTGCCAATAGCCGCGGCCGTCTTGGCCGCCGGTAGCGGCTGCTAGACGCGCTCGACGCTCGCGTGAACGCACTTCTGTCAATGATGGAGGTGCGTTTTTCATGGATCCGGCAGCGCTATCGGCGCACGAGCGTCACCCGGTCGTCTTCGGCGTATACCGCGACGGCGACAACAACCTCGACCAGGCGCAAGAGCGAAATGTCACCGACTTCGTTTCGGCGACCGCGCGCGATCGCGCGCTGAAGGTCGTCGCCGAAGATACGACCTCGCTGCCGCGATCGTCGTTCGGGATCGGCGAGCTGCGGACCGAGTCGTCCATCATCGAGGGCGGCGACCAGCGCGTCGTGCGCGTCACGTCGCCGGTCGACATGTCCGATCGTTCGACGCTCGCGGCCTTCGTCGAGCGCACGCTCGATGCGCGAACGTCCGACCCGAAGTTCGCACGCGCCGACGTGTGGCTCGACCTCGTCGATCACGGCGGCGGCGACGGCGGGGGCCTTGAAGCCGATTCGAGCGGCGGCTTCATGTCGATCGGCGACATCGCGGGCGCGATCGCGGACGGACGCGCTCGCTTTCGAGCGGAGCATCCCGGCGCGGATGACCGCGTCACGGGCGTGGTCGCGAATCAATGCTTGATGAGTTCTTTGGGCTTCGCAGACTCGCTCTCACGCGCCGGTGTCCGTTATCTGTGCGCCTCGCCGGAAACATGAGGTCGCATGCGCCCAGGAGTTAGTGGGCTCATTCCGTCGCGAGGGTACTGATATACTTGGCTCAAATCCGGTCTGTCCCGTATACGGTCGTATGAGCTACCCCTGGATTGGTGGCGGATGGGTCTCAATTCGTGACTCTATAATGGTAGCACGAGTTACCGTGCCGGGGTCACGTTGCGGAACGGAAACTAAACCGATCTTGCGAACGTACCGACGTAGGGGATGTGGTTCTCAGAGGGGTAACACAAACCCAGGCGCACAGGCTTAAAGCCACGATGCGCTATGTGCCGTCGCCTCAAAGGGGCAATTTGTGGTGGACACTGTGACCGAATCCGTAGCGGCCACTGAGTCAGTCGAAGAGTCAGTAGAAAAAATCGATCTAACCGTTTTCGTCCGTCCGTCTTACGTTGACGACGGCTTCTTAGCCATTTGCTATCAGTGGAATCTCGCAGCAAGCGGTAAAACTCCCTACGAAGCGTTTGAGAATCTTCGCGATGTTGTCATGACCGCCGCTGAGATAGCCGAAGAGGGTGGCGAAGAGTCATTTGACGCCTTCGTTAATCAGAAACCAAACGCCGCCACGATTAGAGAGTTTACAACGTTCAAAATCGTTTGGGCGATAACACTCGTCTTCGCGGTTATTCTCATGCCCGCCGCTCTAGTATTTATGGGAGTGAAGCTCTTACAGGAGAGTTTGCAGAGCCGCTTCAGGAAGTATAGCGTTCCTGCGAACATGATGCTTTGCCACTCTTAGGATATGGATGGGCAAACGTTGGCCGCCGATCAAGAGGCGAGACTGGGTTGAAATCCTAGAGAACCTAGGACTCATGCCCCGTGCGGCGAGGAAGTCCGGCCGGGGCGATCACCGGGTCTATCACGGTCAAATCAACGGGCGTTCGGTTATGATACCCGTGGATTGGAACGTGGAAGAAGTCGACTACTACTACGTCGGCCAGCTGGAAGATCAGTCGGGCCTGACCAAGGCGGAAATCTACGGTCGGTGCAAGCGGACGGCCCGGTCCGCGTCGGTACCATGTCTGCTCAAGGCTGAGCCGGAACCTACTGACGGGTAACATCCGCCTCAAGGCGAAGTAAGGGCTAGTCCCCGCGTGAGCGGGGCACCGCTATAACCCGGTAACTATATGGCGCGGTCGGCACCATATCTTACCCCTCACTCGGCTGTTCCGGAACGCTCGCGATCCTCCGTGCCCGACGGCGGGACCTATTGGTATCGCGAGTCCATAACCCAAGGCACCGACAAATGCATCGATGGGGGCACGATTCAAATGCATGTCCTTCCATTGGGTGACGGCACATCTTGGGACTGGAAATGGGATGGATCGGACATTTCCGTAAGAGGCGTCAGCGGTACGCCGAACAATCAATAGCGATTAGACGTGGGGTGGGTCGAGGATCGCCGACATGAACCGATGCGGGCGACGCGGCATGCGGCCTCGTGTCAGCCGCCGGCGACGAAGGCGCGCACGACTCCTTGCCGTCAATCCACGCCTGGACCCGGTCGGTCTGCCGCCGGCGCGCGATGTACGCCGTCAACTTGAAGCCGATAGTATCGGCGAGATAGCGCACAATTGCGGAGAAATCGCGGCCGAGCGATTCGCGATACGACTCACGGAGCAGATCGTCGATAGCTGTACGGCTCACCGATTATCGGCGGCCTTAGCCACTCCGGGGCGGATGGCCAGAGCGCGACGTCGTGGCGCTCGAAGAGGTCGCGCAGGAACGCGCGGGCGGCGTAGACGTCGCGCGGCGACGGAAGTCGTTCGGTCGTGCGACTCAGTATCTGCACTAGCACGATGTCGGGCCGTCGAAAGCCCGGATACGCGCCGGTGAACCTCGGGCCGTATACGCGCATGATGCGGCGCAGAATCGCACGCGCGGAGATCCGGACCGGGAGCGGAGCGGCGAGCCCGAGGGGAGGCAACGTCGCGCGCGCTTGCGACGGCGCGCGCAGCGGCAGCACGACGACGAGGCCGATCGGACCTCCGTGCCGCAGCGCGACGTACGCCGCGCATACGGCGTCGAAGAACTCCAAGCGGGATGCGCGCTCGACCCTGACTGGCAACGTGCCGAGCAGATCGGTTTCAATCGAGACAACCTCCAGATTTGGATGCGAGGGCGCCTCGAAACGCTCGAGCCAGCGCAGCCACGTGCCGAGCGAGCCGACGAGGCGAAGAAAGCGCCCGTCCGTCGGCGCCACCCTTGCGCGCGACAGTCGACCCGTCGGATCGTTTTTCACTTGGTCCTTTCCAAAAAGCGACGCGCTTCATGGCGCGCGCGCTCGACGATCGCGTCGCGAAGGCGCGCCGACAACAGGCTCAGCCTAAAGGCCCAGTCGGCCGCAAGTTGCGCGGCGCCCGTCGCATCGCGATAATCTTCTGACGCGAGGAGCGCCTCGACCACGCGCGCGGCGGCGACGAAGTCGGAACCGACCGCACCGAGCCGGTGCGCCCATTCGAGCATCTTCGGGCCGGAAGGCCCGTCGTCAGGCATCGCCAGCGCCTCGCAGCTCGGCGGATGGACTCGTCAACCTATCGTGACGCGCGACGGCACCGCCGAGGAGGTTGATAGCACGTTGGACCATCCGTGCCGCGCGCTTCGCACGCGCGACCGACCGCCTTTCATCACTATGCATCTTCTTCGTCGTCCCCGCCGTTAGGCAGCTGGAAATTTCGAATCAGCTTCTTCTTCTTCGGTCGCATTGCGCCGTTGCGATCGAGCGCGCCGGACGTCGGATCCGCATGTCCAACGATCAGGTGCGCGCGGCGTATGGCGCGGAGCAGCGGCCGAACGCCGTGCACGCCGAGGTACGGCAAGAATTCCTCGACAAGAAGCGCGACGGTCGACGGATCCGCTGGCAGCGAACGAAGCCGTCGCAGGTCGCACCAGGCGCGAAATGCTTGGAAGCTGCCGATGCGGAAGGCGTTCTCGCGCGGGAGATGCGCGCGCCCGGCGACCGCAAGAGTTTCCGAACGATGCTCGTTCACGTGCGCGCTCCTCGGCCGGCCGGCGCCGAGCGACCTCGCTGTCGAAGATGACGCAAGCGCAATTCTCGCGTCGATTGGAGCGCCCGGCCGTACCCGTCGATGATGCTTTGCGCGCCGGCATACCCCGCGGCAGCCGCCACGGCGACCGGCCCCAACTTTCGCGTCGCGTCGACGACGAATCCCTTGCGGATCGCGGCGACGCAGACGCCATGATGCGGAATCCCCGCGTTCTTCGCGAGCCGCCGAAGCGTCACGGCAATCGCGTGCGACGACATCGGCTGGTTCGCGAACCCCGACGGAGTGTGGCTCGGGAAGAGCGGGCCTGGTTCGACGCCGATGACCGCCGACCACCGCCTGAACCACGTCTTGACGGACAAATCGGGATCGCCGCACTCCCATATCTTCACCTCGCGCATGTGACGCATGCCGATCGTGAAGACGATTCCGTCCTCTTCCGCGCGACAGCGTGAGACGTCCATGGCCCGAACGTGGCGCAGCGCCAAGCCGCCGAGCGCGAGACAGACCAGCAACAGGCCGTTGCGCGCCCCGAACGCCGACCGTCGATTCATGCGCTCGAGCATCAGGCGGACGTCTTTGAGGCGGATAGACCGCATCTGCGCCCGCGGCCGCTCGCGACAGAGTCCATCGACAATCGCCTTCACTTGCGGATGGACGGCGAGGTCGCACGCTCCGCCTTTGCGGAAGTAGTGCGACAGCCCATGGAGTCGGTTCGCCACGGTCTGGGCGGCCAAGCCAGAAGCCACCACGTCGGCGACGTACCTCTTGAAATTCGGCAAACCCGGCTCGAGCGGATCGACGCCGCTCTTCTTCGCCCACTCCACCCAGAGTCTCGCCGCGAGCGTGTACCCCTTGCGGGTCGACGGGCTGTAGGCCGCCGACGCCATGCGCTTGGCCCGTCGTCGTCGAACCGACAATCCGGCAACCGGTCGGGCCAGCGGATCATCTTGCGGCGCGATGTCGAGCAAGTCTATTGCCTCCGCGACCGCGGGATCGTCGACGAGCACGGGCACGCCCTCTTCGCGGAAATACCAAGCGATGGCGTGCGACGCCCGACGCGCGTCGTTCGGAATCGAAAAACGCCGAAGGTACGCGACGAGATAGTCGATCGGCGGACGGCGCGGATCGAGTCCGTCAGCGACGGCGGCTCGTTCCCAGGACTTCGCTCGCCAACGGTATGTCTTCACCGTGGCCGGCGTATAGCGTTCGACCGCCCCGTCGGGCGCTCGAGACAGCGACGCTTGACGACCGCGGAAAGCTCTCATGAGAGAAGCGCCCGGGCGATGTTGACGCGACGCTGGCGCGGACGATAGTAGGCTTGCAGCGACTGCAAGCTCGCGTGACGGACGTGCGCGGCGATGACGACGTCGTCGACGCCGCGTTCCTTCAATTCCGTCACGCAGCCGGCGCGCAGCGAGTGCGCGCCGACGTCGGCGGGAGAAAGACCCACCGCCGGAGCGAACCGTTTGACGTACTCGGCGACGCTCCAGGCGCTCAGGCGGCCCTGCACCTGGTTGCCCGGGTAGATGCGTCGGAAGAGCGGACCGCTGGTTTCGCCGAGGACCTCGAGCCAGGCCTCGACGGCGGCGACCGGGCAGAGCTGCGGATCGTCGGGCAGACGCTCGATCACGACCTCGGCGCCGCGCCCGTACTGATCCTTCTTGCTCTTGATGAGATGAATCGTCAGCCGGTCGGACGCGAACTCGAGATCCTCGACGTCGAGCGCGACCGTCTCCTCGCGCCGCAACCCGCAGAAGAACGTCAGCGCGATCACCGCCCATTCCTGGATGCCGTGCGGCCACGGCCGCTTGGCCGCGGCCGCCGCCATGCCGCGCAGCTCGTCGGCGGTGACCGCCAGCTTCTGCCGACTCGGCGAGCCGCCGTAGAGCCGAGAGATTCCCCGCATGACGTCGCGGACGAGAAGGACGTCCGTCGGACTGGGCAGACCGGCCAACCGATGCGCCTTGGCGATCACGCTCAACGTGGCGCGAATGGTCGAGGCCTCGTACCAGTCGTCGGCCATCCCCGCGATGAGATCCGCGGCGACCGTCGGCGCCATCGGCAACGGACACACGTTCCACCGCTCGCATCGCGCCACCACCTGACGCCATGCGCTGTTGTACGAGCGGATCGTGTTGCGCGCCAAGCTTTGACACGCGTAGAACGCGGCGCGAGAGACGGCGCCGTCAGCGTCGACGAGAGCGGGCAACCCGAACTCGACTTTCGCAGAAGCGGGGACCGGCAGCTTGGGGAGGCGCGGCTTCGCTTGTTTCATTCGTTGCGCGCCGTCATCGTTTGTGCCAAAGGATTGAGTCGATGCTCCATCTATTGGCATAGCACCTTCCGCCGCAGCGGCGGCCGCGAGAATCCATTCGGGGACGGCTGGCTCGCGACGACGTCGACGAACTTGTGGGTTTCGATCGGTCGGTTTCAAGACGATGCTCCTTCGTGCTATGCGTTGGTGCTCGGTGAGTCTTGATGAGCGACGTGATGCGCGTCACGTTTCGGTTTGGATGTTTATCGGTGGATGCCGTATGTCGCCACTCTAGGTGCCACTCTTTGCCGCGCCCTTGCCGCCCGCGAAGACGCGGGTACCAGAAGTGACGGAGCCCGGACGACGACGACGCTCAATGTAACTTGGAACACGCAAACGACCTTACGCGCCAGTGCTTGACGAGGGAGAAGTCCGACGTGGGAGCCATGAAGATCAACCGCCGGCCTGTGGCCAAGAGCGGAGTCAAACCGCCGAACAGACGGCCTTACGAGTCGGCCGAACCCGCGGTCCTCACCGTCGAAGAGACGGCCGCGTACCTTCGGATCTCGCCCCACTCGGCCTACATCATGAGCCGGAACGGGCTGCTGCCGATCGTCCGTCCGCTCAAGCGACGGACGCTCGTCATCAAGAAGCTGCTCGACGAGGCTATCGTGGACCGCACGCTCGGCACGAGGATCTTCGAGCCGGCCGCATCGTGACGCTCACATGGCAGGCCAGGGACCGGCTTGCCGCCTGTAACACAATCAACCAAACGCGCCCGTCTCCATCATGCGTGAATTGAGTCAGAGTTGCTCTAACGCGCCCGACACACAGAGGCTAACGTCCGCCCGCTTGAAGTAAGCCGCTGCCCCTCGACGAGCCCGACAGATGAGCAACGTCCGTCGT
This sequence comes from Candidatus Eremiobacteraceae bacterium, assembly GCA_035710745.1. Taxonomy (NCBI): domain Bacteria; kingdom Bacillati; phylum Vulcanimicrobiota; class Vulcanimicrobiia; order Candidatus Eremiobacterales; family Candidatus Eremiobacteraceae; species Candidatus Eremiobacteraceae bacterium. Next base: position 196,117 of record DASTCX010000018.1, read on the forward strand.
CGTGTCAGGGACCGAGTATAGGTCCGCCCCGCGCATTTCGTGGGACTTTACCGCGCTGGCGACCTCGACTACAATGAGGCCGAGCGAATCGACTCAATCGGCCTGGAAAGGCCGATCTGGCCCTGCTCTTAGTGGGGGCTATTTCGATGTCGAACATTCGGGTTTGGTTTCTAGTCGCGGTGCTCGGACTGGCGTGCATCGCAGCAACTGCGCCGTACTTACCCCCGCCTACCGTTAGCGCGTTCGGTTCCCAAGTCTTCACGGTCAGCTGGTTACAATCTCCGGCCCCAAATCCCAGCCAGGCTTCGGAGTGGAGCCCAATCGTCTCGTGCGGGCAGTCCAATTCGGCACCCACGTTGATGTACGCGGACGATCCCGAAACATGGGATACAGTTCCCGGCGACAATTCATGGGACTACAAGAACCCCAACACTCCGCAGCCCAGCACCGTCAATAACCTCTTGCTGGAGCAAGGCTCGCTTGGAGACGGCGCGGCTGGTTATATCTACTTCTACTTCGATAACAAACTCGGAGTCACGGCGCGCCTTTACATCGGGGGTGTCGGTCCAGCCTCCTTGAAGTATATGGTGTCGGAGACAACCGGACCTGACTCCGATACGCTTAGCAGAGACGGGGCCATGCAGACCGCGGCATTCTTATCAAATCTCGTGCCCGGCAACGGTCTCCAGCAGAAAACGCTCGGTCCGCCAAGCGTCACCGGTCTACCGACGCAGATTGTCAGCTATTCGGTCAGCAACAATACACTTATACAAGGCGAAATGTTCGTCACAGGACTCACGGCGGCGGCGACGTTCGATGTCTATGCTGACGACTGCACCGGGACTCCGTGTCCGAGCACTCACAACAAAAACCTGACGGGCGATTCGCACATGCGTCGGGGGAATTTTGCCAACGCGGAATACGATCTCGACCATAACGATACGACGTCGATTGAGACAACCGGCGGATTCGCCTGGTACGACGTGGTCGGGCCGAATAGTTGCGTCGGCGCGATAAATGGGGTAGACCCATTCGGACAGTACACCCCAAGAAACACCGGCGATTACGGCGTTCCGATAATCATCACGGGCACACCGTCAACCACGCAGTATTGGTTTCTCATGGGCTCTCCGGCCGGAATGGCACCCGGGACCCCTGACGCCTTCTCGGTTTACGTCAGCGGGCTGACCGATCCGGCCACAGGCGTCGACGTCACGGGCGCGTGGGCCGTCGCGTTCCCAACGTCCAATCCCCCGACCCCCTCGCCTCAGCCTACCGACACGCCGCTCATATGTTGCGCGCAGTCAGCGGTCCTGGGAACCAGCGCAACACTTCCGCGAACGATAGAATGGATTCCGTCCGGTGGAGAAGCCCTACCGGCGCGATTCTGGTACAACGTTCCAGTTCCTAAAAAGAACATACGAGTCCAGAGGTCGCACAGATGAAAGTAAGGACTATCCAAGCGGTTGTCGTGATCATCGCCACTATCGCCGTTGTCGCCGTCGTCGCGACATCGGCGGTCGTCATGGCACACCGAAGCGCCGCCGAAAGCCCATCGACACCGCAGCGCCAATACGAGCAATCGCTGGACCAACAGCTCAGATGGAACAGTGATTTTAGGGCCAATTACGCGATCCACGTCAGGATGATGGACTTGTTCGACCGTTTTCCGACTTTCGATCGCGCCAACTTCGGCCCGGGCGTTCGAGTTGTTTATTGGCGGTCGGTCAAATGGGTTATCAAGTCCGTTTACCAGGACCAAAACGGCAATCAGATCGTACACCTATCGTACGGCGGTGGCCCTGGCATAGACGAAGACTACACAGCGAGGTTGGTCAATGGTCGATACGACGGGCATCTAAAGGTCGACTGGGCGTCGCTCGCTCGAGACCCAAGATTCGCCGACGGCTTCGCCCCTTGGAACTCACTGCACTTTGTCTGTCGCGACGTACGTTCGAACGGATCGACCCTGGCGGTTGCTCCTCTCGGTCCCGGTGGTCCAACCATTACGAAAGCCCAGCTATCCGAAGCAACCGAAGGTGTATCGGACCTCGCTGGGACGTCCGTTGGTTGCTACAAATTCGCGGGAAGGACCCTCGTCGGGTTCTCACACGAAACCACCGGCGTACTTTTCCAAATGTCGAATGGTATGCTCGTACCGCTTGTCAGAGGCAACATAGCGTTGTCAGATTCACGCGGCAGTTTTCTGGTCGTCGCCGTTAGCTCGGGGTACACCGAAAACGACTTACAGCAAACCGATTATCTCGAAGCGTTCGCGCCTCGTTAGCTAGACGCGTCCATCGCATGGCGCGTAGCGTCGCCCATCTTGGAAGCGGACTCCGTTTTTCGATGACCCGTATGTCCGCGCGATCGTACGAGCCTACTCATGGCGAAGAATGCCCCCCGCTCGAGTCTTGCGTCGCGAATCGCATGTGGGAGTCGTGGATGCTCAAGGACTTTGCGGACGCCCCCGACCAGTCCCAGTCCGACTAAGGGTCGTTGTATGGCCCCAATAAGCTTGCTTAGGAATGAGCGATAGGAAGCGTCTCGCCGTCGCTCGCTGCGTCGCCGGACTACGGTTGCCTCGCCAGATTGTCGCAAACGCCTCGGCCGCGTCACGTCTTTCGGAGCGCGAGTCGGCGACGAGCGGCGTACCGAGTCGCCCTTCCTCACCGTCGCGGAGACGGCGGCCTGCCTCAAAGTGTCGCGGCAGACCGTGCGCAACCTCATCGAGCTGGGCCTTCTTCCGGTCGTCCGACTCTCGCCGCTGGGCAGACGCATACTAACGAAGAAACTCGACGAAATGGCCGCGGGCGGCTCGCTCGGGATGCTCGCACCGCGAGTCGATGATTGACGGTTTGACCTTCGGATTAACTTGGAACAAGCACGACCTTACGCGCAGCCGCGTCACCACAATAGCCCAATTGTGGTGAGTGGGGCCTGGTGTCTGGAATTGTGGTGAGTGACCTTCGCGCCCAAGGGTCGAACGCTGGTCCGCAGAACCGCATCGCAAGTGAAAAATCGGGATGCGAATCTCGCGGTCGTGGCGGGGGCTGTGACCTTAGCCCTTGCCGTCTTGCCGATGGCCTGGATTCTGCTGGAGAAAGTCCTTGGACTTGAGCCGCCGGACGTCGCGGAGCTGGGGGCGATTGCTGGGGCGATATTCACCGCTGGTGGGCTGGTCATCGCCATCGTATCGATCTACTCGATGATCAACGTTCAGAAAATCGCTCGCAACGAAGTGGACAGGCTGCTGGGAACGCTCAGTCGCCAGTTTGGCGAACGCCTTCAAACTTACTTGCGGGCCTTCGACAGGTTTCTTGCAGCGCGCTCGGTATCGGAGCATCTGGGCTTCGACGACATGTCCGCCATCGAGCACCATATCAGGAGGGCGCTCGAGATTGACAAGGAGTTGGTCGGCGCCCGGCGTTGGATCGGCGACATGTACTACACGATCGCTGGCTCGCAGTTCCTCGAGCAGCATCGTGGAAGGACGATTACGAACCCTAGCGGCGCCACGGCCGCGAGTGCCGCCGCGGATGTATCGCGGGCGATCAACTGGCTTGTCGAAGCGAGAGCGTACGGCGATGGTGACGAGGTCGAAGCGACTGCTCGACTGGCCGAACTTTATGGTATGACCGGCGGCTTTGAGCGAGAAATGTTCTCGTGCGTCTCAAGCGTAGTGGCCTCAGGCAGGCCTCAGTCATTTGAGCACAATTCGAGCCGCGCATTCCTGGTTGCAGGATGCAAGGACGAAAAGTCGGTGCGTGATCTCGCGGAGTTGCTCGGCGCAACCTTCCCGTGGCGCCGCGAAGATCTTGACCGTGAATGGCAAGCGTTCGTTCATGGCGACCTGGCGATACACGGGGCGACCACGCCGGCCCCGACCATTTGGGTCCTTCCGCGAGGCCGGCGACGGCTTGATGATCCCAAAGGTCCGGGCGAGGTTCGACTGTTACCACACCGCGACGGTGTCGGCATTAGGGCGACGTGGGTGACGATGTTTCAAGTACCAGGCCAAAACGTTAGGCATGGCGGGATTCCGTCTATCTCCTACGACTCCAACGGAACGCCGACCGAGGCACCAGAGCCGCCTCCGGCCGAAGAAGTCTTCTCAGAACTCCTCGATCGGTTCCATGTGATCGGTCGCTCGGAATCTTCCCGGTTCCCAGAGCGAGGAATCGAACTGGATTGATAGGTGCGTCATGCCGGGGCGGCATCCTCATGATTCGGATGTTCCCGAGCAGACGTCAGTCTTGCTGAGACCGACTGGCTGAGCGGCTTGTCGACACCTAAGCCGACCCTCGATTCCGGCCGAGACAGTCATGGGCATGAAACGAGACCTGCGAAGGCCTCCTTACTGGCGCGCGGCTGGCGATGGCGGCCGCGTCCGTTTGATCGTAAGTCTTCCCTCTCGAGGCGCTGGTCAGGCGGGCGGTCTTTCCGTTCTTCTGGCGCTCGATCGTTCTTCCAATATATCCGACCCGAACCTCGCCCGAGCTTCGGGTTCGTCTGCCGACGACGTTTCGCGCGGGGGCGCCGCTTCAACCAGCGCGATGAGGCGTTCCGCGGTCAGATCGTAGACCGGACTGGCGCCAGCGTGAAGCAGGTCAAATAGTCCAGGGTGGGACGCCCAGATATCCATGCCCTCGCCGAGACGCAGCATGGATTCGGCCGATTCCGGGTGCGCCGCGAACTCCTGCGCGAACGTCGGCCATTGGATCTGGAGTGCGAGCCACTTCGCAAGCACTCTGGGATGTATGTTGGAGCCCGACGGAACGCGCGCTTCGAGAAGCCCCGTTTTCTCGGCGACGAGGATGTACAGGCGATACAAATTCACGAGTTGTTTGAGCTTTCGGGGATTCGAATCGAGGAGTCGTGCGAGCAGAAGTATGAACTCGCGATCCTCCGACAAGTCTCGGTGCGGCGAGTTGGCGGCGCTGTGCGTCGGTTCGTTCGACTTTCCGACGCCGAAGTGGAGGGTCTGCAGCAAATGTCCGAGATCAGCGGTCTTGGGCGTCGGCACCTGGAACGGGGCTTGGACAAATTTGTCGACGAACGCGTAACCAAACCGAAGGGCGACATCGGTCGCGTCTACCGGAGAGCGATACAGGTATTTTAGCTGCTGCTCATGTCGCGCGGCGAGCGCGGCGGAAACGATTGGGCGGTCGATCGCGACGACGAAGATCAGTCTTGACGTCCGCGACGGGTCGGCGGAGTCTGCGGTGCTTAGAAGATTCAGAGCGTGCACGATGTCCGCGATCTCGTCCGGAGCGCAACGATCGATGTCGTCGACGAATACGTAGACGCGTTCGTCTTTGCCGACGTAGGCGTCGAGAATTCGCCCGAAGTCGCGTCTGAACGTTTCGACGAAGGTTTCGCGTGAACGATAACGTGGATCCGACAAATAATCTTTCAAGTCGCTTTCGAAGGGGTTCCCCAAGAGGAACGTCGTGGCGCGCAGGGCGGCGAGCGCGACAATCGCGATGGCGAACGCTCCGGCGCTCGTCGCCAGGAACTCGAGCAACGATTGTGGTCCACCGGAAAATGCTTTCGCTACCAGGTGGCCGGACAGGAGCGTGGCGATGAATTGTGGCCCCTGCGTCCAGAGGGCGTACGCTTCGACGAAGAGCGCCGTGACGAAGACTGCGATCGAGACCAAGAACGCTCCCAAGCGCGGAAGCGCGCGCCAGAAGTCGTAGCGCATGAAGAAGAGCCGGACGTTCGCTGCAATTCGCCGACCGACATCGAGGTCATTTGCGAGTTCGCGCATCAGCTGGAGGGCGAAGCTTGCCCAAAACGATTCGCCGACGCCGTGCAACCATGGGTCGAACCATGCGGTCCGACGACCGGAGCGCTTGAGAGCGTCGCGGAGCTGCACGGCGAACGACGACTTGCCCGAGCCCCAGCGGCCCTCCAACGACAGCGTCAACGGTGCCTTCGTTTCCGGCGCCGAGAGAAATTCGGCCACAGCCTGGACGTATGGGCTGAACCCGAGCGCGTCGGTCGTCGCGACGGCGTCGCCCACGGCGGCCGCCCGGTTTCGCCTGGTCGTATCGCGGTTCAACGGTAAATACCAAGAGAACGTGCTTCGCGCTTCGTGAACGTCGCCTCCAAGGACACATCCGGCGGCGATAGAACGGTTTCCCGTCATGTCAGGCGGCGGTTTTGAATCAAACGACGGATCGGGCGAGGTCAACTGCGACATCGTCGCGGACTTCGTCTTGCAGAATCCGGACGTCAGTGTCCTCAGACGCCTCAAGCAAGGGGACGATCTTCGCGTCACCCTCATAGGTTCGTCCCCGGTCGTCGTTTCCGGAAAAGACGTGGTCGGCAGCTTGCTCATAGCCGAGGCGGCGGCGCTCATCCGCTGCATCCGCGAGGGCCACGCATATCGCGCGCTCATCACCGCCATCGACGTGCGAAAATCCGAGTGCCACGTACAGATACGACCGCGCTGACGATCGTCGGCGGAGCATACCGCGAGGTGTGCATGCGTCCGCAGCGCGACACGTTGATGGGATCCGGAGTCCGTGCGGCGGGCGTCATGCGCTTCTCGGACGACGTGCGCGTCACGCTTCGCACGCGCGCGAAGCGTAAAGACGAAGAAACCATCCGGAAGAAGATCGGCAATGCCGCGCTCGCGCGCGAAGACACCGCCCAGACGATTGCCTTCGACTACGTGACGCCCCTAAGCGTGCCGGTCATATCACCGCGGGTCGACACGATTGACTCCGTGCCGGTGCGCGTCGAGGCCGGGAACGCGCTCGTGTTCGGCATGCTTGACTGCGACGTCAATGTGCAGGCCGATCGGGTCGTGTTCGATCCGCAATCTCCTGCAGCCCCGAAGTTCTTTAAGGCGAACGGTAGTCGGGCGCGTGAGCTGGTCGTTGTCCTAAACGAAGCCGAAGCGCGGCGGTTGGCCGGCGAGAACGATCTGGAGGCGGCAGCGAAAATGATTCTGTCGAAAGACGATGCTGCCGCGGTCGTGGTCAAACGTGGATTCAGAGGTGCGGACGTCTATGTTTCAGGAGGCGCTTGCCACCACGTTTCTGCGTTCGAGACCGCGATGGTCTTTCCAATCGGCTCAGGAGACGTATTCAGCGCAGCCTTGGCGTACCAGAGCTTGGTCAAGGGTTCGGATCTGGTCCGTTCAGTCGAGTTTGCGGCGCGCACGGTCGCCAAATATTTCGACAACGGCGGTTTTCTGGACATTGCCATCGACGAAATGTCGGAACACAAGCCGCTTGAATTTCGCGGTGGAATCGTCTACCTCGCGGGCCCGTTTTTCTCGGTGCCGGAAGAGTGGATGGTTTCCGAAGTGCGGCGGTGGTTGATGGGATCAGGCCTCGAAGTAAAGTCGCCCTTGCATGACGTGGGGCGCGGCGGCGACGAAGTCGCGGCGAAGGACCTCGCCATGCTCGATGAATGCGATCGCGTCTTCGCCATCCTCGACAACATCGATCCCGGAACCGTTTATGAAATTGGATACGCGCAGAAGGCTGGAATACCCGTCGTCGGCGTTTACACTGCCGGGAAGCCCGGCGACAGGTCGAGCCGGCTCGAGACCCCCGACGAAAGGCTAAAGATGGTCGTCGGCGACGCGAAGAATACGTACGTGTACGCCGACCTGGCGGCGGCGCTCGCCAAGGTGTGTTGTGTCTCCAAGGCCTGACGGCGCCGTGCTCTTGTTGTCGGGCGGGATCGATTCGAGTGCGCTGGCCGTTTGGAAGCGCCCGAAGCTGGCGTTGACCGTCGACTATGGACAAAGATGCTTCCCGGGTGAACTGAGGGCAGCTCGGCAAGTAGCGGCGTTCCTGGGCCTGGAGCACGAGGTCGTGCGTTCGGATATGGCCAGGTTCGGTTCGGGCGACATGGACGGCTCCCCGCCGGCCGAGTGCGCGCCGGTGAACGAATGGTGGCCGTTTCGCAATCAGCTCCTCATCACGATGGCGGCCGTCGTCGCAATCAAACGCGCGTGCTCCGAAGTGATGATTGGATGCGTCGACGGCGACGGCAGGCACGTCGACGGATCGCCGCCGTTCATCGAGGCAATCGACGGTTTGGTCGGCATGCAGGAAGGACAAGTCCGCGTGACCGCGCCGAGCATCGGGCTCTCCACCCTTGAGTTGCTGAAAGCGTCGCGCCCGCCCAATAACGTATTGCGGGCAATGTTTTCCTGTCACAGGGCCGAGTATGCGTGCGGCGTTTGCGCGGGCTGCAGAAAGGCGATCGCGACGCTGACCTCATTCGAAAGCCTTGGCTCGCCCGCATAGGGAACCTGCGCCGCGCAGCGACAGGCGCGACCCGGTCGCAACCAAGACGTCGCATTGCGCGCGACGTTTGATTGGCCCGATCGGCGTCGACCCGATCGACTTCTTCGACGTGTTGCACGGTCGGAACTCGTCGCCGCCGTCGCGCGCGTTGACCCACCGAGCCCTTTCGCTCTTGTTGTGGCACGCTGCGGCGATTACGCACACCGGCGCCGACGCCGCGGGGCGCCCCGTGCGCCGGCGAGCCGCTGCTTCAGCAGGCGGAATCCATCCGATTGACATCTACGTCGAAGACGATGTCAACGTTGTAATGCGCTACGATCCTCTGCGCCACTGCCTGGGGCTCGTGCCGGGACTCTCGCGCCGGGAGTGGAGACGAAGGCGAGCCGAAGTCGCGCGGGCCATGCGCGGCAAGGGCGGCACGATGATGCTCTTGGTCGCAGATGCCGCAGCGGTCGCGGCTAGGTATCGTAATCACGAAAGTCTGGTCTACAGAGACGCCGGGTGCATGATCGCCACGCTTCAAATGACAGCCGAAGCGCTCGGCCTCCGTTGCGTACCTCTCGGGTTCCTAGGTGAAGCGCTCGTCAAGACGTTGCGACTGGATGCAAAGCGATACGTTCCGTGCGGCGTGTTATGCGCCGGAATGCGTACGAAGGCGCGTCGGAGCGCCGCTACCGGCGGCGGTTAGTTACGGCGGCCGACGGACTCAGGAAGCGGTCCGAACGTCATCCAAGGCATCGCCCACGATTCGCAGCTGACGCCACATCAGATTGTCAAGGATCGAGGGCCGAACTTCGAGGCAGGCGGCGAACCGCAAGAAGCGTGACTCCGCCTCGAAGTATGTCATCTTCCTGGTTCGATCGAAAACGCCCCATCGTTCGCACCAGCGCACGATGTGGACGTCGAGAATGGCGATGTCGTCGCATCCGAAACGGTTGCGCACGATCCACGACGCGGTCTTGGGTCCGACGCCGGGCAACTTGACGAGCGCGTCGCGCAGTTCGAGCGGACGATCGATGCCGGTCAGTTCGCGGACGCCGACGAGCGCCAGGGCGAGATGCTTGGCTTTGGACGCCGGGAATCGGTAGCGCAGTTCGCGCAACGTCACCTCGATTCGTAGGCGATCCGGTCGTTCGATAAGCCCGGCATCCCTAAGTCGCCTGAACGCCGCGGCGCCCGCTTCGGCGCGGATGCCGAATCCGGAGAGCATGCATATCGCCAGCTCTTCCGTCAGGCTGCGTCCCAGCGGACGCGGTGCGTATTCGCCCTTCGATTGATCCAACCACGCCTGCGCTTTCCAAAAGGCGGGCGTCGCGAAAGCCGTTGCTTCGCCCCACTCCGTCTCCCCGTAAACCCGATCTCCTGGGTCGGGCATGGTGAGCCAATCTGGTCGCCCTTCGTTCAGTCGCACGACGCGTTGCATAAAACAAGTATACCTGTTAACAAGGTTTTGTCCCTCCGGCATGCCAATGGTCGAGCCTCCGAAACGACATGAAAGTGACCTACGACATCCCGGAGCGCAGCAAATATGCGCTTGAGGAAATCAAGGCGAAGCTACGGCGCCAAGGGCTCCGAGGCGTGTTCGAGCGCGCCATTATCGCATTTCTGATCGACGAAGCGAGTCTGCCCAGGTTGGCGCAACATTTCACCGCTGTTCCGAGAGCGCGAGGGCGGACAATGAGAAGTGCGCGGTGACCCGATATGACAAGGCTTTGCACTCAAATACGCAATCCCGGGACGCTACCGATGGAATTTGTGTGCAGGTCGAGTCATTTGCGTGCAGACTCATGCGCGGCATCCTTCGGAGTTCGCCGACGCCTCATCTCTCGGCTAGATAGGTACCGGCCGTGTCAGCCGAAGTAAAGCGAGCTAGGACAGCGCGCGAAAAAATCAACGATTCCGCTCCCCGATTTGACGCCGCTTTGCGAATTGGTACTGACAATGGATGGAAAAGGCCGTTACGACAAGACCAAACGTAGCCGGCAAGCTCGGACAGTGGCCCGATCGACATGTCAAGGCCATCCTCGCTTGTGGCGGTGTGATTAAGGCGCAACGCTGAGTGGCGGATACGAAGCGAACTTCGAGCGGCTTTCGAGATCTCCGCGAGTGGAGGTTTACTAACGGATCGTTTCCGGAACTTGTTGGGGTCGCCTGTGCATTCGCGCTCGCAACATTTTCCGACCTCAATCCCGCTGAGCACCGTTTGCACCTGTACGCCTATACAGATGAAGAACGATGCGACGTCACGCGCTACCTGCGCATCTCCGGTAAAGGGCCCGAGGCCCGACTTGGAATCGCAATCCTCCGGTGGTTCGGTCTTCGTATCGCGACGGGCTCGGTCAGTATTTATTGCATGATCCCGTCTCAGGCACCGGCACGCGTCGTCTTCGCCGCTCGCGCCGCCGTCGTCGACTTCTTCGTCAACAAGGGGCTGACCGTTCCATACGATGCGCCCAACTGGCTGGTGACGGGGAAGAAAAACCGCCACGATTGCAACACGCGATTCTCCGAAATGGTCGTCGGATAGACTGGCTCGCACCGCATCAACTCTTGCGCTCCCCGAGACCGTTCGTGTTCGTCTCACAGCCCAACGCCGTCGGATCCCCGTCGGTGCGTTCGACGGATCCAAGCCTGGATGTGCCATCCCCATCATCGGAGAATGGTTCCGGCCCATGTCCGGATTGAACGAGTCGCTTCAAAAGATCATTGATGCCCAGCGAATCCAGGGGCAACGCTTTCATAGCATGCAAGTGCAGATGAAGAGCGTGCACGAAGCTGTCGAAAACAGCCTGCGCCAAGCTTGCCTTCAAAGGCACCCGGTGACCAACAAGGAGCTGGTATCAGTTACGGTCGCCCCTGATCGAGACAAACCGACGCATGTGCTGATCCGGGCGTTTGACGGCAAGTCGATAGACTTTCGGCTGCTGCCGACCGGCAAACTCGAAGTGACGACGCCCGACTTCAGCATCGGCATCGTCGAGTTGAGGGTGAGCGGCGGTTCAGCCGGCATGACGGACGTGGATTTCGTGACGGCCGAGGAGAGACGGTTTGGTTTAGGAGACGTGCTCAGTCGATTCTTCAAGACCGTGCTGGACGACCTCGAGGATGCCTGAAATGTCGGATTTGGAAAAACTGATCGACTCCGGCGGCGACGGCTCGCTCATCATTTTCGGGCCATCACCTGGGCCGCCTCGTGCTGGCCGCCAACATCTTCGCGACATTCGAAAAGAAATCGCATCCGCGGAAGAGCCGGCACCCGAGAGCGAAATTCCTGGACCTGCCGAGCACGCAGTCCGATCGAGCCGCATTCGCAAGAATCTCGACAAGGCGCTCGACGCATTAAGAGACGTCTTTCAGTCGAGCGTCGGCAAGAAGATAGGCGAATTCGAACTTGACGAGATCGAGGTCGGCCTCGAGATCTCGACGGACGGCAAGGTCGGCGTTCTCGGGGTCGGCATCGGCGTTTCCGGCAAGAGCAACATCACGATCAAGTTCAAAAGGGCGGGCAAGTCCGAATGACGCTCGCCGAGGCACGAACGCTATACGAGGAGTTGTCATCGCGAGTCATGCGCTCAGCACGAACGCCCTGGGGAACCAGTCGACCGAGCGAGGAATACTCTTCCATCGGCACGTCTCTTGGGTACAACGGCCGCGACGGCTGCGTCGAACTCGTCCGAGATCACGTTTATTGGCATCCAGAGTACGGCGTCGAAGCCGGTCTTCACATCGACCTACCAAACGACGTCGAATCGGCGTGGAAAATAATCGAGGCCGGCTATCCCGAGCGGCTCCGAATGCACCGAAGCTGATTCGCAGTGAGGTCCGCCGCCATCGACTTGCGGACCCACGCGAACCCGACGCCGGCAATCCGCTGGACGCCCCGACGGAAACGACTACGTCGTCATGCCGACGATGCCCGAAGCGGACAACGACCAGATACCTCGATGCGGGTCGCCTCGACGTTGGAGAATAGTTTGCGACGGACGCCTTCGAAATCGACAACAACCGCGTCTTCGGCCGACTCGAGAGTAAAGCGATCGATTCTTTCAACGGTGCCACTGAGCACGAGACCCGTGACGCACGCGAGGCGGGCGATTTCGATGAACTCGTCGGAGCGCGGATCGTACTCGGCTGCAAGCGGAGGTATCGGCGAGCACTTCACGATCAGGCGATCCGAAGTCGAGTGACTTCCATCGAGGAAACTCTCGAACGTCGTCGCATTCAGGCGGTCGACCATCCTATCCGTGGACCTCGACGCCGGGCGCTCATCGAGCAGGATCCGGCGCGCCCGCATCAGGGCGAACTCGTCGGCCGAAACGCCGTTGAACGAGAAATCGTCCATATATCCGCCGTCGGCCTGCCGCTCTTCGAGGGTCAGTTCGACGCGATCATCCGAACCGTCTATCAGCTCGCGATAGTCCCTCACGGTCGCGAATAGAGCCGTCTGCGCGTAGGCCACTGCCATCGGTCGGCGTTCGTCGCGGAGCGCCTGTAGGCGCGTCAAGTCAGCGTGGGATTCCGGGCGCAAGATTAGCTTCAGGGCCTTTCCGCGATCCACCGAGGACAGCCGAAATACGAGCGCCGAGCCGCCGTGAGGCTGGATCAAAGCGAACCGAGGCATGGGACGGCGACTTGAAGGCACGGGCCCTAGCGGTTTTATCGAACCGAGAGGCGGCCGCGGATGCGCGGGTTGGTCCGTGAGACGACGATAGAGCTTCTCGTACCCGTCCGGTCGGCTCAGATCGTAACGCGCTACGCCGCGCAAGAACTCCGGGATGAATTTCTCGTCGGACGCTTTGAGAAGGACGGGGATGATCGCGACATTCGAGCCCTGCTCCTCCACCGCGCGTTGGACGAGCAGGCCGCTCTCGAACGTCGCCCCGAGTCCGACCCCGGGAGCGTCCTGAAGCGTGAACCTCCGGTAGTATCGTTCGGATGCGATGACCAACACGGTCCGCGTCGTCATCATCTCCGTCATCCAGCGGCCCCAACCTTGAGGGGGCGCATCGTCGTAAGCGTCCACCTCGCAGTCGACGCCCTCGGAGCGAAGGCGATCGCTCAGCTCGACGACTTGCGCGTCCGACGGACCGTGCGCATACGATATCGCCACTTTGGGGGGTTCCCGTTGCACAATGCGTCATCCGGCGCTGTCCAGCGCGATTCCTAGGCGATGCCAGTACAGTGCTCGACAAGGTCGACGCACTCGGCGCCGTGGCTTGCCGGCGGCCGACACGGCTACAAGATCACGCCGAGCACGACGTCGTACACGGGCATGAAGTTGATGTTACAGAGCTGCAGCCGACCGACGACGTATTGCGTGCGCGGATTCTTGAGGTCGATCTCCTTTCGGACGTGAATCGCATGCCGGCGCTCCTGCGGCAGCACCAGGTCGGGCCTGAGCTGAGGGCCGCCGATGAAATATCGTCCCCATGAGTTGTCGCCTCGGGGGGACGTAATGTAATCCAAGATGAGCGGCCTGAAGCGCTCGACGTCCAGATAGATCGCGAAGCAGTATGCGATCTTGGCGAGCATCTTCATCAAGTTTTCGTCGTCGCGGCGCGAAAGAAGGCATGTACGTCTCCGATCCTCCGCGAGCAGGGCGCAAAGCCGCGATTCGGTCTCGGGCTTCGTGCTCGTGATGTACTTGAATTTTGGCCGGTAGTCGAGAGGCCATCTGCGGCCGTCGGCGAGGATCTGCGGACCCTCGTCAAACCGAGGCATCTCCAAGAGATAAGGATGGCGGCTGACAGGGATCTCGGCCGTCTCGACGGTCCCGTCTCGAAGGAGAAACCGTTCCTCGATAACCGGGTCGTCGGGATTGCCGCGAGGGTGCTCGCGGCGGTAGCGCCTTTTAAAACGAGACCCGTACAATTTATCGTGCAGGCGCGCCGGATGCAACGGGCCTTCGAGCGCCTTCGTCTCGATGTACGACGTCAGCTTCTGGTGCGTGACGCACGTAGCCGCAAGCAGCTCCCACTTGCCCATCAAACCGTCCGGCGCACCATGCTCTCTCGTCAATTTGTAAAACGGCGGCGTGAGTTCGCAGTAGATGCAGCGACCGATATACTCGGCTCCCTCAGCCGGCGTTCGGGAGATCGTGAGCGGCTGCTGCAGCAAGATCGAGAGAGAATCAGTCACGGCTCATCGCGCATGTCCTCCAGTTTCGCCCGCGTCGGGTGACTCGATAAGGTTCACGCCGCGCCGCACGTGCTTGTCCGACCCTAAGGCATCGGCATCGTGAACGTTTGGTCCCCTCGGATCGCGTCGGCTGTCGACGCAGACACGTCGACGACGAGCGTCGTTGAAGGAAGAGGACCGCTTCCCAACCCAGGCGGCAGCACCGGATCGTGGCGCACTTCGAACCTTACCGCACGAAGGTCGGCGCGGCTTCCGGTCGAGATTCCGGTCACCTTGAATACGAGTTGCGTCATCGCTCCGTCCTCGACCCGACTAGTCGATGTATTCCCAGGTGCAATCTTTCCCGTGATGATCGCCCCAATGGTCGCAAGGCGCGAACTTCGTCCCCTTCTTCACGCTGTCTCGGGTTCCGTTGAACTGCTTGCACTCGACGCGACCGTCGCGGGGGACGATCTCGCCGGGCTTGTATTGCTGAGCCATCTTCTCTCCTCTTATTCTCTGGTTTTTGGCGCCGGACGGCGCCTTCACGATTAGCGGCGCGCAGCCGTCATACGCACGACGGCGTCGTAAAAATCAGCGACGTCCTCGACGATCGACTCCGCGACTTGCTCCGACGTCAAGAACGACTCGCCGCCACCGCGCCAACGGATTGCGAACCCGTCCTTCGCGCTTACGGCTATCGGATGCAGTGTGCGTGACCTTTGACGTGGCACACGCGGCCTGAGGGCGTCCGGCAGCATCGAGTGCAACGATCCGACGGGGGAGGCGCCATAGACGACGATTCTCAATTCTTGTGATCCGGCATTCGTAATGAGCTGATAGTACATCACCTCGGCGGCGGCGATACCGCGGCGCACCTTCTCAGGGCTGTTGCGCGCGAAGGCGAACGGCACGGCTTCGGGACGCAGAACCGCGTTCGCCTTGGCGACGAACTCCCCGATTAGATCAAAAAGCCGGTTCGCCTCGGCAGGCGCACTGGCATAGCAGAAACGTTCGGCCTCGTCGCGCTCAGCTCGAGCGGTCGCGTCCGCCAGTCCTTCGAGCTTGCGGCTCTCTTCGCGCCGCCGCAGCCGGTCTTCGAACGACTCTTTTCCAGGCATGGCTACCCTTGGATGGCGTCGCCGTCGTCCGGCATCGCCGTGGCTATCGCATCCCCGATCATCTCGTCAAAGTGCACGAGCGCCATTTCGATGAAACGGCCATGATAAATCCCATACACTTCTTTAGACAAGTGGACCCCGACGGGCGCGAGTATGTTGAGAAGGAGAGCTTCGTCTTCGACGGTCGGGCGCAGCCAGGCGTCCTCATCCCACTGATCGGCCGAATGCGTGAAGTCGCCGTCGTCATCTCGATCCCACGTTTCGATGTGGCCCTCGTCGATAGCGTCGTTGATCGCGTCGAGCAGCTCGCCCGGATCCTCCGTGTAGAGCCGGATCGCCATCTAGAACAGGCTCGCGACGTTCACCGCCGCCAGCGCGGCCTTGACTCCTCGGCCATACGTCGGGTGTTGCTCAAAGCGCTTAAGCGCCACGTAGAGCGTCAGGAGAGCGAGAGCCGCATAAAGCACGTGCTCGGCCTTCATCGTCATCACCTATGCTTTCGGACCAGTTGGCTTAGAGAATCGACCCCTTTGCGGTCGAGCAGCGTGTCGAGCTTCATGTCGCTCCGCACGCCCGGCGCGAAGTCGTCGCCGTAGATGTCGCGCAGCGTGCCAACGAGCGTGCTGCCGTTCTTCCTCCGAATCTCGCCGGACTCGTCTCGGCAGCGGCTGTCAAGGCCGGTACGGCATCCTCGTGCATTTCTAGCCATGTTGCTTGACCTCCGTGTCGCGCCAGCCGGCGCGCGTCGACCTAAATCCCCTGTATTCTAGCATGGACGCTCGGTAGGGTCAACAATAGTGTCTCTCAAGAGAGATGGCGACAGCATCACAAACTGTGGCGAAGCCATCATTGACGACCAGCGACGAATTGTTGTAAAATTGAACGAGTGTCCGCCGCCACGCAGCCCGACCCGTACGAAGCCGTCGGCCGATCGATCGCCGCCCGGCGGAATGCGGTCGGCATGTCACAAGCCATCCTCGCCAGCGCGATCGGCCTGACCCGAACATCGGTCAGCAACATCGAGGTCGGCCGACAAAAACTTCTTCTCCACACGTTCCTGGCAATCTGCATCGCGCTGAAGATGAAGCCGAACGACCTGTTGCCTTGGCTCGACGAGACCTACTCGAGCGCATCCGACGAGCAACTCATTCCCCGCAACCTCTCGCCTACGGCCCGTGCGTCAATCCTAACGATGATCCAGAAGGCCAAACGGTGACGACCGTACGGCACGGTGCGAACGGTGCCTAGTCGCATCGAGCGAATCGCCGAGAAGACTCTCGCAGCGTGCGGAATCGGCAAGCCACCCGTAGACCTGCGGAAGATTACCCGGCATCTCGGGCTAGCCGTCCAAAAGGATTCCTTGCCTCCGGAGATCTCCGGTTTCTTCTACCGCAAGGGCACGCACAACATCATCGGCGTCAACAAGAAGCACGTCCCAGCCCGCCGCCGATTCACCGTCGCTCATGAAATCGGCCACTACATTCTCGGGCACGCGCACGACGAGGTCCACGTCGACCGCAACTTCGGCTTTATCTTCCGGGACGAACGATCGAGCCGAGGCGTCTCCAAAGAAGAAATCGAGGCGAACGCGTTCGCGGCGGCGTTGCTCATGCCGGCGAAATTCCTCATGAAGGATCTGTCAACAAACGCCTTTGACCTCGTCGATTCCGCCGTCGTGTCGCGGCTCGCGCACCGGTATGGCGTCAGCGTACAGGCGCTGAGCATCCGACTCGGGGCGTTGGGCCGCTCGTAATAATCCGAGATCGAGTCGGCCAGTATCGACGCACCGGTGTCGCAATCCGAATTTGCGCGTCGGTGGAATACTGGCGCCGGATCGCATGGCGAACGGCGGCGCTTCGATTCGCGTGAACACGCCAGGCGACGAGAAGGAAGCGAGCTCTGAGCAGGCGGCGGTGAGAATTTCGTCGCCGGCGTGAAGCACGGTTCAAGTAGCATGCGCATCGTAGCATGTCCTCGCCATCGTGACGAACTGCAAAACAAGAAGAAGATTTCGCGCAAACCGCCGGGCGTCGTCGCCATGCTCGCTCGGCGACCTCCTCTTCACAAGGAGCCTAGGCGCGCCTCGGCGGCCGTCCATCGAAGGCACCGCGGATGCTCCGCCGAATAGCGCCCAACTCAGAGGCGTGAAGCATAATGATGACGGACCTTATCAAGAACGTTCGCGAGTGGGCGCTCCGACTAGGCAACGGGATCATCGACCTGGCGTCGCTCGCGACGGTCATGATCGACGAAGTCTATCGGCTATTCGAGGCCCTTGCGGTACTAGCTTCGCGCTA
Organism: Candidatus Eremiobacteraceae bacterium; assembly: GCA_035710745.1. Lineage (NCBI taxonomy): Bacteria > Bacillati > Vulcanimicrobiota > Vulcanimicrobiia > Candidatus Eremiobacterales > Candidatus Eremiobacteraceae > Candidatus Eremiobacteraceae bacterium. Next base: position 213,928 of record DASTCX010000018.1, read on the forward strand.
CGGCTGGGCATTGACGCCGTCCATCGATGTGCCGGTCATCCTCGTATTGGCCGCCGCGGCGCGGGACTCTAAGGCTCCGCACCACGCCATTTACCGACTCGTGTGCGAGCACCTGAGGGACAACGACTGGTTCCATCTTCATCGTATTGTCGAGGAGATGCGCGATTACAGCATCGTAACGCCGCGCCGATTCAAGATTGTTCGCGACTGCGTCGGCACCATGTCACGACATGGCGAACGCGGATACAACGCGGCGAATCTCGTCGTGCCGACGTTGTTCGCCCAAATAGACGGCATGCTGACCGAATTCGCCACTGAAGTGGGCATCGACCGATGGGCATCCAATAAGAACAAGCGGGCCTTGCGCTCGGAGTTCGAGCGCGTCACATATCGTTTCGACCAACCCGCGCTCGAGTTGCTCTTCGACGTGCTGTTCGCGCCGGCGAAACCGGGCGTGGAGCAAGACAGACGCAAGCTCAACAGGCACAAGATACTCCACGGCGAGTGGTTGGCCTACGGCCGGGTTGAGCACGTCTTGCGCACCCTGCTGATCGTCGACTTTGTCGGTTACGTCGTCGAAGAGCATCGCCAGCGTAGCGCGGCACACGATTGGGACGATCCAGTCACGGCCAAGTCGCAGATCTCAAAAATGCTGAGCGAGAATTTCGTTGCTGGAGCCGCCGAGATCGCGCGACGTCGCCTGATGGACAGAGCCTCAATCTTGCCGCAGTTCGCCCTTCCGTCCGTATCGCCGTTCCATCATTCGGAGGGCGCCGGTACGACCGAAAACGGGCTCTATCTGCCCGGCTGACGGCACTCTCATCGATTCGACGGCGTCATGTCGCGGTATCAACGAAGACTCACTCCGCTACCGCCGGCCGAACAGAGCGTCGCCGGGTGCATCCGCGCTGCTAGACGCCCTTGACCAATTCGCTGGTCGTCACGCCCAGCGCCTTGGCCAGCTTGACGATGTTGCGCAACCCGACGTTGCGCTCACCGCGCTCAATGCCACCGACGTAATTGCGGTGCAGATCCGCTCTTTCGGCGAGAGCCTCTTGCGAAAGACCGTTCTCCCGTCGCAGACTAGACACGCGACGCCCAAACTTAACCTGCTCTGAACTTCGGCCCACAAGAGGACTTTACGTCCCTGCACACTATCAGTTCTACACACTATGAGTGTGATGGCGTCGGGCGGGCGGAATTGAGATTTCAATGAGTATCGTGCATTCCAAATCGAAAGTCGTGGCGACAACGATCGCGGCGGCCGCGGTTGTGAGCGCCTGTGGAGGGGGCGGCGGCGCCGTTTCGGGCCCGCCGACGGGCGGCTCTCCTTCTCCCACGCCGAGCCTCTCGCCGGCGACCGTCACCGGCACGGTAACCGATTTCGACTCCGGCTCGCCCCTCGTCGGCGCGATCGTCAAGGTCGCGGGCCAGACGACGATGACCAACGGTTCGGGCGTCTACGCCGTGAGCGGCATCGCCGGCGGCTCTATCCTGCAGTACCTGCAGATCGCCGACGGCTCGTCGTATGCGACGTACAACGGCGGCGTGCTCGTGACCGCCGGCCAGACGACGACGCGCAACGTCAAGCTCATGAATCCGTCGACGAACTGCCCGGGCTGCGCCGCGTGGCTCGCGCAAGTGAACACGGATCGCGCGAACAACGGCGCGGGCTCCGTCGCTTTCGACGAAGCGGCGATGGAGACCGCGCGTCAGCACGCGACGGACATGTTCGCGCAAGGCTACTTCGCCGACGACGATACGAACGGCACGAGCTGGTACGCGCGCTACGCGCAAAAGGGCGGCGTCGGCCTGGACGACTCGAACATCGGCCTCAACACGACCTGGCAGAACATCGAGTCCTCGATGATGGCCGAAGGCCCCGGCGGACCGCACCACGACAACATCGTCAATCCACGTCACCAGTGGGTCGGGCTGTGGGCGACCGCGACCGGCTACCAGGGCGGACCGAATCTCGTCGGCGATCAGGAATTCGTCGACCTCTACGACGTCTTCGATCCCGCCGAGGCGGGCAACTCGGTGACGTCGGGGACGCAGGTCTCGGTCCACGTGCTCTCGCTGGGTTCGCCGTCGCTGTTCTTCCAGATGGGCAGCCTGCCGCTGCCGTCGCCGATGACGCCAGGGCAGCTGAACACGTGCGACGCCAACAACAACTGTCCGCCGGGCTTCCCGGCTTCGTTCTCGTCGATCGGCGGAGCCGGCGTGCCGGGCGTGCCGAACCTCTACAAGGAGACGGCGACGCTCTCGCCCTCGGGCCAGTACTTCATGCTCAGCGCCTCGGGGACGCATTTCCTCGGCGTCACCTGGATCGAGGCCCGTTGACGAAGGCGATGCGTTAACGAACCGATTGGAGCCAAAGCGTTGTGCCTATGGGCTTAGAGTCGCGTTGGAGAACAGATAGTTATCGCGATATAGCACTACCTGATCGGCTGGATCAGCCTCCGGTCCGACGCCGTAGTGAGACAACGAGAGTCTCCCCTTTTGCGCAGCCGAGTATCGAAAAAGAGCATTGGCCGCGAAGACATATGTCTGGACTGACGTACCGGCGACGTTCTTTCTGCCACCGTGGGCGACGCCGTTGCGCAGCTTGTAGAGTTCCAGAACGAGCGTGACCCAGTCGGTCGGAACCTCGGCCGGTGAGTATGTTGCTACGTCATCCATTCCTAACCGTTGCGGCCAGTTCCTGAGCTTCACCTTGAACCGATCCCAGTCGCCATCATCGGCGATGAATGCCGCTTTGTCCGGGGTCGATGGAGTGCTCTTCGCCGCAGCGGCCAAGAGGTTCGTTAGCTCGATCTCACAAGCGACACCGAGTTCGAGCAACGCCTTTATCTCATCGCCTGCGACGACGCTCAATAGGGCGTCGCAGAGTATCGATTCAGAGAGCGGAGGGGTCGCGCGCGTCGTGATGTCCTTTCCAATGTCAGCCCACATTTCTCGGGAAAACGGTCGGACGACAATCGTCGGACCGCAACCGACGAAGTTGTCCATTCGCCCATGCTCGATCTTGGAACCTCGGAAAGTGGCGCCGAACCCGGTTGATCCGTGCAGCAGCCAGTACTGCCTGGAGCGCACACGAATCCACGCCAATATGACTTCAAGGAGTTTCCATAGCGGCTCTGGCGAGAGCGAGGCCGTGACCGGCATCGTCGCACGTATAATCGTGCAATAGGCCTCAGGAGATTCGTTCCCAAGCCGACCAATAGGCTCGAAGGCGCCCACGGCACCAACCGGCTTATAGATCTCGACGGGTGTTCCATCGACATCCACGTGGAGCGGCGGCCACTCCGCACGATCTACCATTAGAATGGGGTAGGGCACGAGGAATTCGAAAATTCGACGATCGGCAGGCGACATTTGCGGCACGGCAGCCGGCGGCGTCACTACCCTAACCGGTCCGTTCCAAATCGGGACCTTGCCCTTATCCGCGTAGATGCGTGGATCCGAGAACACAAGGCCTCCCAGCTTCCGGTTGCATTGCCTATCGCAACCGCGAATTTCGCTTCTGATCCTTTTCGTGGCCGCGTAGGCCATCCTCCGCCAATCAGCGCCGCTTTGTCATCGTCACGGAGCATCAGCGACATGCATCATTGACGTTACGCCTAGCGCATTTGATCTGAGTGGAGATCATATCCGCGCGCACAACTTGGCGACCGTCATGGACGGCTTCGCGACCGCGCCCAGCACCTGCGCCTTTCATGACGGTTGGTTCACCACTCGGCTGGCGTCGGGAATTTCGGGCCGCCGCGCCTACAGGAGTGCCGGCCGGTTGCGCGCGACCGACATGCACTGGCGGTAGTATGTGGCCAACGCCATCGATCGAGGCGATATGTCGGGCGCGAACCACGACACTGTGGCCCTGAGGGCGGAGACCAAGCACAGGAAATCCACGGCGCCCAGGACCTTGTAGTAACCGATGGCGTCGCCGTAGTCAGCGTCTACGTATGCGCCATGCAAGATCCCGTGCCTGTTCGTCTTGTCCGAGAGCGGGTACGTCGTCGAATCAACATACAGATAGGATCCGGCGAAGACATCGAACGACTCGAGCATGGGCACGAGCTCGTCCACAGCGCCGATCTGTTTCTGGGTGACCTCCTGAATGCAGTCCTGGGCGAGGGTCGTAAAGGACGCCCTAATCGTCTTTGCCGAGAGCCCCCGGCTGTCCAGGAGCCGCCGCGCAGCGCCTTCGATCACGGGGGTCAACCCCGCCACCGCAACGTGGCCGAGGCCGGCGAAGAACGCTTCGGCCGACTCGGCGATCGTCGCGCGATACTCTTGTATGCACGGCGTCATCGGATAGCGCTCGCAAACCATCGCAGCCACGCTGTCCGGAGTGAACAGCGGTCCGAGACGACGCTCTAGCTGACGTTGATTGGCGATTTTCCCTGCTTCGATGTCGGTCTTCAGTTCGGTCAGAAACCCGACCTGGATGTACGGGGGGATAAACCATCCAACTGAGTTGAACGCATTTTTGTAGGATGTCAGGTCCATGGTCGCGCCCTTCTGTACGATGTCGTGACGACAGGCGCTTCGATCGTGCGGACAGCTGTGGGTCCTTGGTTGTCGACGAACGGCGTTGGGCCCCGGCACCTTCGAGCGGCGCTCAGACCTCGACGAGCGCCTGCGTGACTCCGAAGAGCTGGCCATCGGCGCCAGTGTAGACCGCTTTAAGCTCAAACCCCTCGTTGCCGGCATTGATGATCTGACTTTGAAATCCGGCGAGGTCAAGTCTGACCTTGCCTGTAGGGACGCCCCCGGCGCCCGTGAGCGGAATGAATGCCGCCATGATGATCTTCGTATCGAAGTGCCTAGCCATCACCACTTCTTTCTCCACACGTTGTGGGCTTTTTCGGGCGAATGCGCCGCAGCGTCATCAACAGGCTCTAACCGTACTTCAGAGCGGCTGGCATCGTATCACCGCTGACCGGATAGTCGGCGACGCTATTCCGTCTTATTACGATGACACCGTCGCGGTCACCGGACCGCTCCCATCGCCGGATATGATCGCGTTGACGACCTTGCCGTCGTCTGTCTCGATTTGCAGATACAATGCCAAAGGCGGCGGCCTTAAATCGTCGCCGACGAGACGGCGTACCAACTCATCGGCCGACAAAGTGCGGTCAGGCATCACGGTTCCATTGACAAGGCTGGTCTTCAAGATGATTCGAGCCATTTTCGTCCTTCGATTCCTACATGGACCCACTCGCCGACTTCGGCGCACCGCCGCGGCTAGATCCTGGCGGACCGCACACGCCCCAGCCCACAAGGCTAGTTCCTATCCCCAGGCTATAGCGCGGAACGAAAAGCCTGGGAATTGCTTGACGAATAATATCATTGCAGGCCTCGGCAAGTCGCGGTGCTTCTCCCGTGACGATGCACTGTCACTAAACGCGATACATGGTAGCGTTGGCTCTACCTACTCCGCACGCGTGCCTGCGCGCCGCGAATGCGCCAGTCCGGTCGACGATCGCGACGCACCGCCGGTCCGTCCTAGCGCCTACGAATGCGCGAGATAGCCTCCCTAGCAATCCAGCTTATCAGCGCCGGCACAATCAAGTTAGTTACTATTGGCGGCAACCGTTTCAATGTGCACCTCCTGTGCGCGATTCAGAACTTGACATTCCTCAGCCAGCCGTTGCGCTGGTCGCCTAAGTATAGCGAGGCCCAATCCCCCTGCAGCCTACCTACAAATAGCACGTCGCCGGGTCGCAGAGCCGCCTTTATCTCGTCGCGAACCTGAGTTGCGTTTTTCGGCGTACTTACGAGCCAAACCGAGCGTTCGATGTGCGCCCAGCCACCGAAGGACGTCTTGATCGTTGCCATGACCCTGTCATAATCGGTCGGCGTGTCATTCGGTTTGCGCAAATCGTATGTCACGATGTGTATCATCTTGCCCTAGCAGCCGGTCGTTCTGGATGACGCCTCGTTGCCGGCGTCGTTTCGCTCATCCAATCCTGCAGCGTCGGGCACAAGCGGGTGCACAGGCTTCAACCTGTACTTGCCTCGAGACTCACGCTCAATCAGGCCGGCTTTTTCCGCCCGCAACAGACGCGTCGCCGCGACGGCGGGAGTGATGCCGAGTTTGTCGGCGATATCCGAGATGCGAGCGGGGCCTTCGCGCAGGCTGTCGACGACGGCCTTAACCGCCTCCGAAACCTCCTCGTCCGAAGCATCGGGCAAAGACGAAAGGCCCTGGCCAACTACCGAGTTGTAAGCCCGCAAGCGCTTACGAAGCTGATCTCGCTGGGCGGTCAATTCTTCGATCTCTCGCTGGAGCAGTCCAATCCGCTCCGAGATGCGCCCGAATTCCTTGAGGTCGTTAGAAAACTGATCTGGCACAATCCAATACTAGCACGGACATGAGCAAGACGTCAAATGCGTCAAGATGAACCATGACGCGTCTGAAGGATTAGTCGCGAGTTGGGATAAACCGGGACGACAAGGACCCGACGGCGTTGAGGGCCGGGCGGGTCCCTTGAGCCGGGGCAGTTCCCCGGCAACCGACCACCCGGCGATTTCCGGGCGCGAAGGTACAGCAGTCGTTCCGACTTCGCCGAGTGGTCTCCTCGCGGGCATCGCCCGCGCGAAAGAACGAGACATGCCTCTCAAATGCATCGCTCGTCGCATGGCGCCAAGCGGGCAACGGCACGAGCATATCAGCAATCTATGGACTCGCGACAACGACGGAGCGGGTCCGGAAGCCGTTCGGACACGCGCCGAAATGGTCACATACGTCGAGCAACACGGCGACGAGTCGGTGTGGTGCCCGGATCGAGATCCGGCAAGGAAGAGCGCGTGGGTTCACGTCAACCACATCGGCGATACGAAGTACGTCCAGACGTACGCCGACGGGCGCTGGTCGGACAACCTGCTCTCGTTGCCCGAGCGCTAAGGGCGGCGATCGACCGAAGACGGCCAGCGAGCCGTCTTCTTTTTTTCAACGTCGCTGGATTGCCGCGCGCATCACACCTTCAGATCCACGGCCTCCGCGGGAAGTTCGGGCGAATCGGGGACCGGATCATTCCAATCGTCGGCGAACTCGATCTTTGCGTCGACGTCGGCGTACTGCTTGAGCATGTAGATGAGATTTTCGCCCGTTAGCAGCTCGAGCGGTTTGTTCTGCGCGAACTCGTACGCCGATTTGCCGTAATGGCTCGTCGTGACCAAGATGCCCTTCGCGGCGCCTTCGTTGATCATGGTGCCATAGAGATCGCGAACGGCCCCGACGCCGACCGTGTGCCGATAGCGCTTGGCCTGGACGACCACCTTGCCTCCGAGGATCTCGCGCTTGTCCCAAGCGACGCAGTCGACGCCGCCGTCGCGCGAAGGACGGGTCAGGCGCGTCTCCAGACCCATCTTCTCGAACAGGTTGGTCATGAGCGCTTCGAAGTCCGACGGGGTGAGCCCGGCGAGGTTCGGACGTTGGTCGAGGCCGTCGAGCACGTCCCTCTTGTCGATGAAGCGCGGATCGACCATCTTGAAGTTCACGACGGGCTGGACCGGAACGAGCTCGTGCGGGCTCGGCGACACGCGCGCGCCGAGCGAACGCAAACAGGCAGTCGGTTCGACCTTCGAGAGATCGATCGCGGCGAGCGCGTCGCGCGTCACGCGAAAGCTCAGCAGGCACGGCCGAATCGCCTTGCCGGTCGCCGGATCAATCGTGTCGACGTAGCAGTTCAGCACGAGCACGTCGACGGTTGCCGCTTCGTCCGCCTTGTAGACGACGTATGCCGTCGCGAGGGCGAATTGGGCTACGAACGATGCGTAGACAGCGCGAACCAGCGATTGAGGACGCGCCTTGGCCTCGATGCGATCGCCAGATTTGACATAACGAAACGATTGCGACTCCGGCACCGCGTCGATCGTCGGCATTTGACGCTCGACCACCAACTGCTTCGCATCGGGAGCATACGCAGCTCGGACTTCCTGAGGGAACTCTTCAGGCAGGCGATCTTCGCCAAGGACGAGTTCGAAGTATTGATCGACGGCCTCGGGCACGCACTTGCGATAGTCTTCGCGGAAGTCGTCGATCTCTTTGTTCTGCGCCGCCGCTTCGGCGGCGACGCGATCGCACGCCGCTCCGTAGGCCTCTTTGCGAGACTCGAGCTGTTTCGCGCGCAACGCCGTCGCGGCCGCGTGCCTGGCGCGCGCTGCATCGTGGTCGCGCATCGCGGCCGCCACCGCATCCTCGTGACGACGCATGAGCGGCGGGATCAGTCGGACCAAGAAATTCGGCGCGAGCGGCAACACGAGGACGGGCTCGGGGAGCGGCGCATCCAGGCCCCCCGCATCGAACTTGGGCATGGCGGGCGTCCGCTTCAACCGATCGAAGTCGAGGGCATAGACGGCGAATTTGGCGGCCCGCGAGGCGAGGAACGACTCGAGGGCGGTCATCTGTTCTTGAACGTCGGCGGTCTTCTCGTCCGCCTCGTGCTGTCGTCGCTCGACGAGCGCCGACTGCGCGGCACGATCCGCGCGACGCCGCTCCTTCTCCCGCGCGTTCGCCTGCTGTTCCTGGGCCCTGGCCAGCGCGGCACGCTCCCTTTCGAGCTGCGTGGCATACGAATAGACTCTCGGCACGACTTCCTGGCACTCCCGTAACGATAAAACCGCCCGGCCGTTGAGCCGGAACGAAGGTCGGACCCGCCACTTCTGCCGGCGCGCCGTTCTCGCCTTGCAGAACACCCTCGTAGTGGCCGTCCTCTTGCCGGGCGAACGGCCCGCGGCGTCTAGGCCGTCGCACCCCAAGTTGCTTGCACCGCCGCGACACGGTATCTTCATCTTATGAACGAGACGAGCGAGGCGACCCCGGTCCGCGAGGGCGCCAAGAAAGCCAAGATTGTTATCGAGGTCCGCGGCGGCGTCGTTCAGGCGGTGCTCGCCGATCGCAGGCTGGCCGAGCGCGAAGCGATCGTCGCCGAGATCATCGACTTCGACGACCTCGAAGACGACGCCGATTGCAGATTCGATTGGGCGGACGTCGAGACGGCTGAGGGCGAAAGCATTTACCGAATGAGGGGATTTGCTGATCTTCCTCTGCAAGGCTGTGTCAAGGGTTGGCGGTAAATTTCAGCGACCGACGCGTTTGGGCGACTCACTTCGCCTGGTCGAGAAAGTTGCGCGCGACGTGCCCCGGCCCATTTCACGACGGCTGGCGAACGCCGCCGCCTCAACTGTCGCCGCGTCTTAGCCAACCCGCCATCGACCCCACAAAGACAGGCACTATTATCCACCCGATGAGCTTGATTGCGTCGGCGAAGTAGTCGGCCTCGCCAAGCGGTATGACGTAGCCAGTGACGATCGAGATTCGGACCGGCGAGCGGGTCGGCCGGAGCTCGTCGAAGACAGGAAGATCGAAGGGCAGTAGTAGACGGGTCGAATAGGCGAGCGACTCCGCAGCAGTCAGCTGCTTGTTCGTCCTACAACCATCTCGGTTGTTCGTACAGGTTGCGTTCGGCGACAAAAATCCAAGTGTCGCGATGAACGCAACCAGGACGGCGATGCGCAGAAGATATTGCGGACGCACTCCGTAGCCCAAAATCCTCCAGACCCGGTCGGCGGCCAGCCGACCGAGTTCAGACAAGAACGATCCGCCAAAAACCCCCTCGTACTTCGGACGTATGAGATTTCCGCTAACGCGGTGGCCCTCGAAATGAACGTCGCGCGCCAACCCCTCTTCGCCGGCGCTTTTTACGATGGCTTCGAGTTGCGTGTAAGGCCTATAGTCGAACACGGTCTGCTTGTTGAGCAGCGGTTCCCAGTAAGCTGCGATCTCGGCATACGCACATCCGCGAAGGTCGATCGACGCGATCCTCGTCACCGAGCATCGCCCGGCCGGCGGTCGTCGCGCGAAGGATTCGTCGATCAACAAATGCTGAACCGAAGCCGATCTCAAATCAAGCGTCTTCGCAACGGAAACGCCCACGAGCGAGCAATCCCCGTTAATCCTTGCTCCCAGCAACCCCAAGCCGCCGCCGATACGGGCATATCTCAAGAATAACGTGTTGGCGACTTTCGAACGATTTAGAGTCAGATCACCTCCGATGTTGGCGCGCATGAGATCCAAGTCGTCCTCTACTTGCGCCAGTAACAGCGACGCGTCCATCCGGACCGAAATCGACTCCGCGAACACGCCTTGACCAGCCCGCAAACCCTCGATCGCCACGCTTGAAAGAAATCGTGCACCCTCGAGTTGGGTCTGTCCGCTTATCTGCGCGTTAAGCATTCGAGCGTCTAGATCCGCCCGCGCTCGATTCATCGAGAAGTCACCGCCAACTTGAATCCCGTCCAGCGAGAGTTCGCGCGACGAAAAAGAGTCGGCCATGGTCAGGTCTCCCCCGACCGTCGCGCCGTTCAGGCTTACATTGCGAGAGAATTGGGCCGAATCAAGCACAAGGTCGCCTTTCACGACCAGGCCTTCGAAGCTCATGTCTCCGCCAAACGCGGCGGACCGCATCGAGACCGACCCGTCTATCGTGGCAGGCCCGACTTTCGAGCGGGAACTCGTCGTTATTTCATCGGCCCATATGCTGCCGCCGATCTTCGCGGCGATCAGGCCCAGCTCTCGAATGAGCGCCCTTGAAAACGATATATCAGCGCCGACTTCCGTATTTCGAAGGACCGCCTTCCTGCAAAATACCGTTGACCCAAAAAGAAGATTTCCGACGACCTTCATCCCTGAGAACGTCGCCGATTGGACAAACGTCGAGTTGACGAAGTTCGCGTCCAGTTGCACTTGCGTTCCGTCCATCACCAACGCATTCCGGAATGCATTGTCGTGAAGCCGTAGCCCTTTGCCGACTTTCATGCCTTGGGCCATCACGACGCCATGGAAGCAGCAGTTATAGGCATTCCAACCCATTTGCACTTCCGCGTTTGTAAGCGTCAGGCTCTTGTGACATGTCAGTCCGTTCAGCACGAGATGTTTTACGAAGGACGCACCCGTGAGATCGATCGCTCCGACCACAGTGGCGTTCAGCATCCGAAAGCTGTTCTTGAACTCGGCATTCCTTGCAGTGAACGATTCCAGGCGGACGTCCTGAAGAGAAATGGGCGTCGTGATGACCATACCGTCAAGCACGAGAGGCTCATCGATGAGTCCATTCGTGATTGCGACCGACTTGCCAAGCTGTATGGCCTCGCGAATCCAACCCGCAGAAATCCGGCGATCCTCTAGTGGGTCGTCGACGCCGAGCAATACCGGCTGACCCTCAATGAGGGCGTCTCTGATATTCATCAGTTGACGGGTTGCGGACTTGGACGTCGAACGCGCAAATGGTTCACCGACCGTCCTCATATTCGCCGGCACGCGGGCGCGGGCCGGCGAACAATGTCGACCGAATTGTTCCGGACGTTCTCACGAGCGACCGAGCCATCGTAGACGATACGGCCCCGCACCGGGTCGGGCCTTCGGCTTCGATGACGGCATCAAGCCGAGCTGGGCCAAGCCGCTCAGGGAGCTACTGGCTGCGAAGCAATCGTCTCAATAGTCGCCGTCTCGCCGCTCACCCTGATCTCGAGCCGCGCCCCGACCCTCACGGACCAGTAGGCGTCGTGCCTCCGCTCAACCGAGCGGCCGGATTCGACGGACGACACCCGACCGGCGAGGACGTGCACGACGGTGAAGCCCGCCGTCGGTATCGTCACGGTCGCGCGCTGCGCGTAGATCGTCACGTCGCGTATCGCGACGTGCACGCGGGTCGCGCCCTTGATCGTCACGATGCCGTCGAAACGCGTCAGGTACGAAACCCCTGGCGTCGGGCCAGGCGCTGCGGCTGCGAGAGCGTTCGACGAACCGGCGACGGCGCCCACGGCCAGCGCGACGAATACGAACGCGATCAATCGCATCTTCATCACCTATGGGTCCAACATGTACAACGACCCGGCGCTGGTCGACACGTAGACGTTATGAAACGCAATGACCGGCTCGCCGACGATCCCGCCGTCGAGCGCGATGTTGGCAAGGACGTTGGGCGCGGGAACGAGCTGGAATCCGCTCGCCACGCACGCGGCGTTCGAAATCCCGTCCTTCGTGCACCGAAAATGCGTCGGCGGCACCTGCGAGATGCTCGGGTCGGCGACGACGACCAAGTGACCCGTGTCCGTCCCGACGTAGACCATGCCGTTGGTTATGGTCGGCGGGCCGAGCGACGGATCCCCGAACGTCGACGCGTCCGGCACGTCCAACATCCAACGGACGCGGCTCGAGTCCGGCGCGCAAGCGTTGAGCGCGTGCAACCGGTGCTCGCCTTGGAAAACATTCGAAATCGTGTCCTCGCCGCCGTCCATGGTGACGTAAACGTCGCCCCATGCCGCGCCCGGCCTGATGTAGCGAGAGTCGCCGTGAACGGTACCGTCTTTGGGAGCGAAGCCGTTGATCCAAGACGGGTTGTCCGACGGAAAGACCCAAGCCGGCGTGCCGGCATCGCGCATCGCCCACGTCCAGCCGTCTTTCTGCGTCGATACGATTAGGTTGCCGCACGATGCCTGCATGTACGTCGGCGTGGCCGACCAATCCGGATCGCCGTCGAGAACGTACGGAACGGGCTGCTTCTGCCAAGTCACCGCACCCGTCGTCGGGTCGAGGCGGAGCATGCTCAAGCCACGGCTCGGCGACGGCTCTGCTTGCCCGTTTGCCTGGTTGCCTGTCGTCACGTACAGCGCGCCGCCGCCTTCCGCGACCGAACCCCAGACGTCGCCGCCGGGCGGGGACGTATTTCCCGGGCGCAATCCGTCGGCAAACGAAAACGCGCCGTCGATCGAGCCGTCGGCGATGTTCACTGCGACGACGCGACCCCACTGTATCGGGTCGTCGCAATGGTTGCCGATTCCGACGTAAACCTCGTTGCCGTAGATGAGCGGCGACGAATACCCTATCTGCTCGTGCTTCTCGGTCACGCTGCCCTGCGTCAGTCCGGTGATGTGCGCGAGCACGGGCGACTTCCAGACCACGTCGCCGTCGTTCGCGTTGAGAGCGAAAAGACGGCCTTCGCCCAGACGCGTGCCAATCGATTGATCCGGCGCGGCGAAGATGACGACCGGGGTGACGCCGATGAAAGTGAACGTCGCGCTCGAGGCGATGCCGAAGCTGGAGGGGTTGCACGTGAATTGCGACGTTAGGATCCCTTTCCCCGGGTAGTGCCACTTCTCGACGCCGGTCGAAGCATCGACCGCATAGAAGATGCCGTCGCCGTTGCCGATGTAGACGTTGCCGTTGAACGGCACGATTGGCGACGATGTGAAACCGATCGCGCCGGGAGGATGAAACCGCCAGACGACGTGCAGACGGCCGACGCGCGACGGGTCGGAAAGGGCGTCGACCACCTGCTGATCGCCCGTGCGCGATTGATCGTTCCGAAAGGCCGTCCACGTTTCGCAGGCGGCGGTCGTCGACGCGACGAGCGCGACCGACGCCAGCAGCGCGAGAAGTCGACCCTGACCGACGCCAATCATTTCGGCACCGAACTTGGCGCGAACACGAAGACGCGCAGCTCGGCCGAGCGCCCGCCCGCATTTTTCAACGAAAGGGGCTCGCCGGCGGCGAAAGGCGCGACGCCTGACGCCTGCACGAGCTTCGCGCCAGCAGAGCCTTCGAACCCTGAACCCGTCAAGTTCTCGACGACGACCCCGCCGGGCAAGGACGCGATCGCAAGCGAGCGCTTCGGAGGCACGATGACTTCCCGTATTTCGACCGTGTAACCAAGGCCGCTGTCCGTCTTGTAGAGCGTCCTTGACAGCGAACCGGATGGCGCGGCCGTGTAGGCTGCGCGGAAGCTCGTCGCGCCTACGTATGCCTGCGGCGGCGGACTGCCGAACGGGCCCGTATCCAGCGACTTCGAGCAGCCGACCACCGACATCAGGACAAGGGCCGAGGATGCAAACTTGACGAGCCACGAAAGACGAGGCTCCGCGTCCGTCGCGGGATTCACGAACTTCGGGCGTCGCGCCAAGCATGCGAGAGCGGCCATCGTCGGAACTTGCACGGAGAACCCCCTTCCGGCCTATCCCGGCCAGCAAGGGCGAGAACGCTTGGGCGAAGACGGTATTCGCAGAGTATCGCGCGGCCGACCGTTTCCTCCAACGACTAGGGTAAATCCCAGTGTACTTTCGGCCCATTTTTGTTATGTGTATAATGTGGTGAGTTTCGCGCGATCCCGCCGGTCCGGAGCCGATCTCGGACTTTGGCGCGCGAGAGCCTCGGCGTTCATGCCACGATGCTACTGCAACAGGATGCGGAATCGGGCACCACAGGCGTGTAGCGGACTACGGCTTGCCGCGCCGTCGACGAGCGCTGCGTGCCGCCCGCGGACGAGACGATGAACCCTCGAACCCGTCCAGGGCGACCTCGAGCTCGCGAGCTGACGTCGCTATGGCCCGCTGCACTCGCCTAAGCGTCGAAGCCAAGCCGGCGGTGCGAGCGTCGCCACCGCCTTCGGCCGTCAGGCCGCCTGCAGACCGGCTCGATCCGGCCGCGAGCTCATCCAAAGAGAGGCCGAGCACCGCGGCGAGGCGCGCCACAGTCGTGAAGCGCGGGCTCGCCTTCTCGCCGTTCTCGAGTCGCGCAACGTGATTGGGCGCAAGCCCAGCGCGCGCCGCAAGCTCCGTCTGCGTAAGGCTGAGCGCGAGTCGCGCTTCCCGCAAAGCGGCGCCAAGCGGCTTCCTCGGTGTGCGGCTCATTTTCGTCCGGCGATTTCGGCAAGCAAAGCAGCAGCGTGCGACAAGGCTTTCCTGATCTTGTCGAGGTCGGCATATGTCGGTCCGCGGTCGGGCAACTCGGCCCTACGACGGCCGCCGACCAAATCGTCGAGCCGCAGACCGAGGGCGGCGCAGAGCCGGGCGGCAACCGAGATTCGAATGTCCGACGTCCTGCCTCGCTCCAAACGCGAGATGAGAGACGGATCGACCTTCGCGACCCGCGATAGCGCCTGAAGGGTCAGGCCCTTTCTCCTCCGCGCGTCGGCGAGGACGTTCCCGATAGGCTTCGCCACAGCCGGGCCTTTAGCGCAACCGCGACCGGGTTGCCTGTAGAAGTAATGCAAAGAGTTTTGCACGCGTTGCAGAATCGCAATTTCGTGAACACGAAGCCGGCGTTGAACGCGCCGACCAGTCCCGTCAGGTCGCGCTTGTCCGAAGACGCCGCTCGATGCGCGAGCGAAGCGCAAGGAGGCTGGCGACGATGCGCGCATCGCTAATTCTCCTGGCACCATCGGGCTTGGCGAATCCCCGCGGTTTCCTCACGAGCGCGAAATACCATCGCTATCGCACGCGGACAAGGCGATCGCGTAACGCTTCGTCCCGGAGCATAGCTTTACTCCGAAACCATCTGACGGTCTTTACCAAGAAGACGCCTCAAGGTATTCGGCGCAGCGATGAATGTTAAGACCGGGCGGCACCTATGATCCCCAACCTCTCTCAGGTTCGCGACGCCGTGGCGCTCTATCGCGTTTCGACGCGTCAGCAGGAACGAAAAGGCGAGTCTCTGCCCAATCAACAGCGATCGGTCCGTGCGTGGGCCGGGTCGCACAACGTGAAGATCGTGGACGAGATTCGGTCCGCAGAATCGGGCAAAGGCGCCGTCCGACTCGTCGGCACGTCGATCACCCTAACCGGCAGGCAGGCCTATTCGAGGCTCATCAGAGACCTTCAACAAGTTCCGCAGTCGAAAAGGCCCGATGCGGTCGTCATCGATTGGACCGACCGCTGGAGCAGGAGCCTGCTCGAGTACGTCGCCGTCATCGAGGCCTTTCAGCGCCTCAACATTCGGATGCTCTCGATCGGCGACGACGAGGATCTTACGGATCCGAAGAACGCGCTCGTCCTCCACATCAAGTCCGCCATCGCCCAAGAGCAACTTCGGATAACTTCGAACAAGGTGAAGGAGGCGAGGCGCTCGCGCCGGGAGCGCAGACTGTGGCAAGGCGGCCTCGCGCCGGACGGATATCGAACTCACCTGCCCGATTGCCCCGGACCGGCGGCAATCTCAAGGCAGGGAGTTTTCGGCCTGCAGTCCTTCAGCCAGCGCGCCTGCAGCTGCCGACCGGATGTGTTATGCCAAGACCCGTCGAGGGCGCCAATCATCCGCCTCGTATGGCAGCTCCTCGAATCGTCGCCATTGTCGTGGGAAGCCCTCGCCGAGGCCATCAACGAGCAGGGTCATCGTCGACCGAACGGACGACCGTGGCACTGGAACGATCTCTATCGGATCGGTCAGAACCCCGCTTATTGCGGCATCCTGGCGACGAACCGTTCCTTCCGCGACCTCAGCGATGGACGCATTATCAGGAGGCGCCCGCTGAAGGAGCAGCAACTCGACGAGGCACCGGAGGCGATTCCCGAGCCCTTCGTCAGCGCGGAGACCTTTTGGAAGATTTGGGAAAGGCGCTATCACAAACAGACACGGCACCTTCCGCGCGCCAAGAACGGGGCCTCGTGCGAACTGACCGGAATGCTCGCATGCCCCGCGTGCGGAGCGATCATGACGCCAGTCTATTGTCTATCTTCGATGATCTGCGGCAATGGCAAGCCGAGGAAGTCGCCGCGCAAGAAATACGTCTATGCGACGTGTCCGAACGCGACGAGAAGCAAGAGCGCGGGGCCGTCGTCGTGCGCGAACAGGCAGCGCGTCCGCGTCGACATCATCAGCAAACTCCTCATCGAGAGGCTGGCCGACACGGTATCTTTGTCCGACGATGCGATTGCCGAGGCGTTCGCACTGGAACGCGCATCTTCAATCGACGTCGACGCGCTCGAAACTGAGCGGCGAACGCATACTCGCGCCATCAAAGATTCGGAACACGTTCGTCATGCGCTAACTCGACAGCTTGTTGTCGGCACCTTGACGGATGATGAGTACCAGAAAGAAATATTCCTGTTTCGACGCGACGTCGCGCTGGCCCAGACAAGGTTGAACGAGATCGACCGGCAACTGAGGACGGCGAGCGCGCGGCCAAACTTCGAACGTGCCAGGTCGACGGTGCGGTGGTTGGCCGAGCGGTGGGACGCAATCAATGTCCCGGAGCGAGCCGAGGCGCTTCGACTACTCGTCGATCGCGCAACGTACTCTCCGAGCGGAACTACCCGCGTCGATCGTGTCCGGATTGTCGCGGCCGGAGCGGCATTCTCCGAATTCCGCGTCGCTGATGAATGCGCGGCGCGCGTGGATGATTTGCGATCCGTGCCGTCGCAGGTCAATCTCTGATGTCGTCGCTCGCTTTCAAGCAGGGATACTACATAAGCGAACCGAGATGTCCTATTCGTTTCGTTCGTCGGCACGTGAGGCACCGGGGCGTAGACAAACCTCATGCCAGACGCCGGGAACGTCGCTTAGCCAATACAGCGCGTCCCCTCTGTGGTAAAAACCGACGTCCACTACTCGTGCCAGCTGATCCGCATACGCCAATTGCTCCTGAGTAAGCGGATGATGATAGTGCCACGTCGCCATGAAATCGCTTAACGCCTGCGCGTTCGCGACACGTACAATTGAACCGATAGGGTAGTCTTCGTTATAGCCAGGCATGATATCGAGGTCGAGCTGTTCGGCGGTGAAGCGAATAGTGCCCTCGGCCCGAATAGCACTAAGAAAAGGGTTGGGTCGAAAGTCCGTATCACGAAACTCTTTGGTGCTTGTGCTGCTTGTGGTACACTAGCATGCGATGAGATCAGCGGGCGCAGCCAAACCGGCGTGCCTACAAAACGTGTCGGGGAAAGTGGGGCAGAGCCATGCGAGCTAGGTTCCAGGTGGTCATCGGCGCTTTGATCTCAGGAATCGCACTATTGGCGGGATGCACCGGCTCTGGCTCGACGCAAGCTGTGCTCGAGTCGCATATGAATCGATTCTCAACGCATCCCAGCGTTTCAAGCACACTCGTCTACACGTGTGCGGACGGCATAAGCACGTGCGACTGGTTTCCGCTGAAGAGGCACACGATTGCGGGCATGCTAGTTTCCCCAGACGTTTCAGGAAACATCGGTGTTGACAGCCTTGGTAACGTGTATATAACCGGGCGGGATTCCGCGGACATCGAAGTCTTCCCGAAAGGTTCATCGACGATACTCAAGACGTTATCGGATCCTGGGGAGCGCCCGATCGACGTCGCAATCGCGGGTGATGGTACCGTATACGTTGCAAGTTCGCAGAACTTGAACAGCGGCAACGGCAGCGTTGCTGTTTTTCAAAGCGGCGTTCTCAAACGGATAATAAGCGACCCGAACTTCCACCAGGTTTCATCGGTCGCCGTAGACGAGCATCACCTTCTTATCGTCTGCTGGATAAACGGCGGCACGGGCGGTTGCGATGAATTTCCGGGTGCGAAGGGCAGTGGTACCTCAGTCATTTCGGGGGCTGGCATCTTTCCGGGCGGTGTGAAGTTCGACAAGAACGAGAACATCGTGATCGAAAACAATTCCTCGCTCCAGGTCTATCCACCGAGCGGCGGTTCACCGTGCAACACGATTCCGCTGCAGAACTCGCCGAATTTCTTCGCGTTCGACCGCTCTCAAATGCATTTCTTCTACGCCGACCGCAATAACGACGCGATCGTCGAAGAGACGTACCCCGGCTGTGCTGGGACCGCTTCTGTCGTCTTCACGTACAACACGGGTTGGGTACCCGTCGGCGTCGCGGTGGATCTAGGGCCAGCTCCTTAAATAGTGCCTCGGACTTCGTGGCGTTCCATTGCTCGAAAGCGGCACCGGAATTTTACGCCGTCGGCGGCGATACCGCGATGCCCGCAGCGGCGATAGCCGAGGCAGCTTAAAAACCAGAAGCGGTCACCGGAAGAACCGGGACCGCTTCCCTACTGAGGATGATACGAACAATTGTCCCTATGGGTGCAAGTTTATTGTGTCAGTCTCGACGTTCGGCGAGACAAACTGAACAATCACCCTAGGATTCGGTGAGCTTGAGTCGTTCGGCCAGCTTTGATAACCGCCGGCAGTCCACGGGAACCAACTAAAGTATGGTGTGCCCGTATATTGACCCAATTCAACTTGACCGCTACCGCCGCCATTGTCATAGCAGCCAGTCACGCACGGTCCCCACGTAAACGGGCCAAACGTTTCTCCGCTGGCGAAATTATTGCAGCCCCACTGGGTGCATGAGTTTTCCTGGGCAATGCTCACCATCTTCTTCCATACGCAGCAATTGCCAGCCCAGCCAAGGCCGTTACTGCCGTAGTTGACCGCCATCGAAGGGTCTGGACTGCCGCATGAAAAGGCCTTCGTTCCGTTCACAAAGATTTGTACGTAGCTAAAAGTCTGTAAAGGGACCGTCCTCACGTCGAGGGTAACCGTTTGGCCCGCCGCATAAGTGCAGCCTGTCAGGATACCCTTCGGCCCTGACATGTACGTGGTATAGTCGTTATACGTGTTGCTGTACTGGAACCCGGCGTCGATTGGGAGAGCCCAGAGAGAATTTGCAACCTGCGCCCAGCCGGCCCCATAGAGGTAGCCAGTATCGCGGGGGAGCATCGACGGCAACGGCCCAGGAGGTAGCACAATGTTGACTTGCATTTCAGCAAACGATGGCGGGGAGAAGACGCGGCGGAACGCGCCAGTATTCGTGCAGGGAATCGGTGTTGCGGACGTCATCTGGTTGCCATCGAGGCTGCAGTACCAGGGGTTCGGTGTGGGCGTGGGCGAGGGCTTGCTGAATGGCCCCGCGGTGGGCCGTGTTAACGGAGCATACGCGTCTGTCCATTCTATCGGGGCTGTAATGATCTCGCCTCTTACGGTATAAAATTCATTGCGAGTCCCGGGTACGCGCCTAAGCCAAGTGCCGTGCTCTCCGACCTGAAGGTTCGGGGACGGGTGACCGCTCGAATTCTTTCCTACGGTTGATACGGACGATACCTGTTGGCAACTCGTGGCAATTGTTGCGGCAACAAGGAACGCCAATGCGAAAAGGCCGCGGGTTTGAATAGACAACTTCCGCCCCCTTTTTAGCCGTCAACGGTGCGAGGTCAGATCGACGACTATGAGGCAATTGAGTTGAAAGGGGGTTTGAACCTTCAGTGCGGAGGAGGAGCCGCGATAATCTCACCGCGGGTCGTGTAGTACAGGTTCTTTGTGCCCGGCACTCGCTTCAGCTTAGTGCCGTGTTCAGCTGGATAGGGTGAGTAGAGTGCCCGATTGCGCATAGCGGCTGAGATCGTAGCTTTCGGGGCGGGTTGAGTCGTCGTCACCGGCGTCGAGTGACAACCGTTCAGGATAAACAGAGCTAGGAGCATGACTGGGTACCGCAATATCGGGCGCATGCTTTGGATTTCGGCACTTGACGGGTTGACACCCGGTGGGCAGCGTAGGAATAGGCCCAAATCAGGACATCTGGCCGGAATAATACGCGCTTCGCCGCTCACAAACTTGACGGGACGTGGCAGGGCTCAAGCCCGCGGCGATGCCGGCCGACGTTGGCAACGATGTGCGATAGCCCGACGACGCGGAACTATGCGGCGCCAGACTCTCGAGAAGACAAGTGCCCTAGCACGAATCCGACGGTGCCGCTTAGAATCGCGCCAGCTATGTTGCTTTCCATCCGCCCCGCTAGACTGAGCACGGTCACCGCCGCAACGACGCCGATCACGGCAAGCGCCCTGAAGAACGCCGCCTTTCCTAGTATCTCCGCCACCGTTTCCTTCTTCTGGACCCAGACGATTGTCCAGAAGGCCAGCCACATCACTACGATGCCGACCGTCGCCAAAAGAGAAAGCGTCACGATCTGATCGGACGTCATAATCGTCGGTGCCGTCGTAACCGACGGAATTGGCGGTGGCGATCCTTGCATGGTCGTAGTCTCCGTCCTACCCTCGTGTCGGGGCGGACACCTCGATTGGAAGCGCCGTTCCCCAAGAGAAGGGCAACGTGTGACGAGCACTCAGCGCAGATTCAAGTCGCCACAGCGATATCCGAAACATCGCCGTGACCATCCACATCGATGTTGGTTCTCTGTCTGGCCGTTTATTTCCGTCACGGCGCGAATTCCGATTCCGGCCAGGAACGCGAGGCGATGCCTGTAGGGGCCGCGTCACCACGATTGGTCTCATTCACCACAATTCGCGCCACTCACCACAACTAGGTCGTCACTCACCACATTTCACGGAACGAAGCGAGTGGATGCGCATATACTGCGGTTCAACAGCCGCACGATGTGAGACGCGGTTGGTTTTTTAGGCGCTCGGACAGGTAACGGGTCGTCGCCTCGCTTTGGTATCACTCACGCGCAAGAAAAACAAACAAACTTTCCTTTTCGTCGTTATCTCTCGCTCGCGATCGAGTTGACTTTCAGACTTGATGCATGAGCCGGCGCCTTAGCGACGACCACCATCATTGACGCCAATCCGGCATCACGCGTTGCGGCGACGCGACTCAGCCTTACGTCTTGTCGGCATCTTCGGAATCATCGGGCTTGAGCAGCATCGGAATCATTTTTTCAACATCGGGGCTTGGCGTCGCAAACAAGCTCCTGGCTACGACGAGCGCAAAGGCGACAAGTTGGGCAAACACATAGAGCATGAACGTCTTGTACACGTCGTCATCGAGCTGAAAGGTCCAGGGCCACTTGAATCCTTCGAAAAGGGTCACCAGGCTTGCAGTAGCGGTTTCGAAGACGAGAAGTCCGAGCGCCCAATTCGCATACGCACGTCGATGTCCGTGCTGTTGCGTGTGACGATCGTAATCGTCACGCCTTCGCTAAGCGATGTAGCAATCTCGCCTATCGCAATTGAGGATAGCTTCGCTCGATTTCCGCTGACATCGCCTGCGCCCGACGCTCGAGGTGCGGGCGGAGCTTCGCGATGCGCCGCAGGAGCGATCGCAGCTCGCCGGCCGCGAAGAACGCCGGATCGAGCCGATAGACCGGCGTCGTCCCTTTCACGGTCATCATCATCAACTTGGCCGACACGAGCGATCGCAAGAGAAGCGACGCGACGTTCTCGGCGCAGCCGAGTTGGCGAGAAAGCAGCGCCGGCGCAAGACGCCCGACCAGCAACGACAGGACGAGCGTCTTCGTCCGCGATCGCGGACCCAGCGTCAGACCGACGTCGGGGGCGCCGACGCCGCGAATCGGCGTTCCGGACATAGGCGCTCGTCGCGATTTCAAGCGCTTTACGGGCGTGTCATCGTCGATTCGCCGCAGAAGCCGCGTCAGTTGGCGGATCGCAGGATGTCGCGCATTCACTGGACGCGCGCGCTCCACGCCGAGTTCTGTTTTCTCTCCGTGACGACGCCCATGGCCACGGTGAGTCCGTCGCGGTCGCAGCGACGGACGCGCGTCGCCGGCGCGGCGCAGCGAGGGTCCAGGCATGGATCGACGGCAGGAATCGTACGGCGACATCGAGGCGAGCCTCCGTCTGGCGTTTAGCGTCGTGAGGCTTTTGCGGGTCGCGCGATGAGTCGCCGGTCGTCGCCGCGTGGTTGCAAGGTCTTAACTCGGGACGGGGCGGTCGCGCGCCGCTCGGCGTATTGCGCGAGGGAGCGCCTAGGCCGGAGGCAAGTGCACGCAGAGGCACGCGCGTTCGTCGCCGGCGGTTGACCGAAGACCGCTTGACTCCTAAGGAAGTACCCTGAATCGGAAGCCGTCTGGACTTGTCGGCGCCGTGCCAGATACGAGCTTATACTCCAAACCTTGCGTGAACTTTATCGGCGCATCGTGGTAGACGAAGCCCGCGCCGATCTGGCCGCTGCTGTACAGAATCCTCGAGCTGCTGCAAACGCTCATCCCGGTCGTTCCGTCGTACAGCTCCAGCGTCGAACCCGACGGCTGGTTATTGGGATCGATGTAGTATATGGTCAAGAGCACTCCGCTTCCCGACACGACATCCTGGCAGGATCCGGCGGTGTTGAGCGGGTTGGTCCCGGGCGCGGGCGTGAGGGTGCCTTCGGTATCGTCGACGGCGAGCGCTCCGTCCCCATTTATCGCCGCGTGATTGCTCGCGTCCCCGACCCGTCTTGAAGCTGGATGAGCGATCCGTTGTCGTCGACTTTCACGTCGATGTCGTGGTTCGAAGTCACTGTCGCGCATTGTCCGCTCGTAGTGGTGTCGCATATCTTCACCTGCTGGCTGCCGTTGCTGTCGATCGCCGCGCAGTGCGTCCCCGTCGTGGGATCGCACGTCTTCGTCTGCAGGTTATGTTGCGAATCTACATCAGCTGGCGTTGCATTCACGCCTGGATCGACGATGACGACATTGCTGCTAGCGGCTCCGGCTACGGACGCCATCGAGATCGCGAGAACGACGCCTGCGGCTAGCAGAACAAGCCTCGATTGATACACGCCGATTCTCCTTACGGACAGGGAATGACACGTGATTAGGTCGATTATTTCTGATTTCCGTCGTTTAAGCGTTGCGAGGTAACGCTCCGTCGGAGTGCGCATAACGAACTGGACGGAAAGTTTTCCGCCTCGCTACCGAGGGTTCGATTCTACACCTGCAGTCCTCGGGTGTCAATCTTGGCGTCGTCATGCGAGCCGTGGATCAGTCCTCGGTCGTATTGTCGCCAAGCGCGAGTCGGTGCTTTGGTGCCGCGGGTTTCCAAAGGAAGCTACTGCGGCTGGATGTCGATTTTGAACGAAGATTTTTCGCGGCGAGACGTCGGTCGCTCCGGTCTAAGACAGGCGCGATCCTACTGCCAAAACGACTCCTTCGCTTTGGGCGCGGCCAACCGTCATTGACAGACGACACGCACAATTGTAGAATCGGAGCCACGACAGTCACGGCAACGTCGGGCGTTTCGTATTTCTTGCGCCGTTTAGGAAGACCGTTGTCTCCCGACCATCACGACGACTGGTTTTCGCGCGCTCGGAACAACGCTTGTCCGGAAAACGCCAAGTTGCGATCGTAGACTGAAGCCTATTTAATGGAGAACGGACGGCTGCGCCCATGCCTGGTTCTCCGACGAGAATTTGCTCCAGGAGGCGGAACATGCGCGTCGTCGTTTTCATTTGCGCCGTAATGCTCTCCTTAACGACGCCAAGTCAGGCGGATCTGCCGCAACCCATTTCAGCCGATCCGCGCACCGTTGGTGAGCGACTGGTAATCGACGGTCACCTCGTCGAATTCGCATCGATGTCTCCGACGCTCGCCAGGTTGCTGCCGCGGAACGTCTACATTTATCGCGTGGACGACCAGCAACCAAGGATGGTCGCGCTTGCCACCACCGATGCAAATCAGGGCACGGGGAATTTTGCCGGCGTCGTTTCGGTCGGACTGGGCGCTTCGGGCAACCTCGTTTTCGCCACCGGCAACACCGACGCCGCCCCGATCATCGACCTCAACAACGGGATCGTCCTCTCGAGCAGCGCAGCCATCTCCTTCACGAACACCACGGCGCCGGTCCTTACCTCGCAGTCCTCCGGGGCCGCGTCCATCGGGTTTAGCTTTCAGAGCCAAGGAACGTCGCCCGAACGCGATTTCGTCGTGAACTCGACGAACGGCGGTTCGACGTCGCTCGCGGAATTCGACGTCGGCACGAGCACCAAACTTCTGCTCGACAAGAACGGCAATTTGACCGTTTCCGGAACGACGCCCCTGACGTTTTCGAACGCGACCGGAACAACGACGATATCCTCGTCCACGACGGGAACGACCGAGCTGGACGCAGCCGGCTCGACTGCGCCGGCTATCCTCTTGAAGGCGACGAGCCTGAGCGGCCAAAATGCGGCGGTTCAAATTGGCGGATCGGGCACCGTTTCTCTCCGGGCGATGGCGAACGGAAATCTCGTTCTGAACGGCGATCTTCAGCTGAATAACGGGAATGCTACCGGCGGTCGCATCCTGCAGTCCGCAACCGGTTCTCTCGGAAACAACACGACATGCAGTACGTCGTCGATGGCGGGGCCCGGCTGCACAGGAACGGCGGCGGGAAGCACGCTGACCTTTACGTTTTCGCCCGCGTACAACGTGACGCCGACGTGCGTCGTTTCCGACGAAACGACCGCCGGCGGCGCGCGCATTAGCACTAAGTCGGCTTCATCGATCATCGTAACCACGTCCGGCGCAACAGATGTCGTGGACGTGGTATGCGTCGGCAATCCGCGTTGAGACCGATCAATCTGGGCCGCTTGTGCCGTCGAGTCAGCGGTGGTATGAGGAGTCTTGGCCGCTCTGCGCTGGAGCGGTGTTCGGCGATTGGCCGATCGGCGGGGCTTCTCGCCGTATTAGCAGTTTGCTCCGTAGCTCTGACGGCTCAGGCTACGGCCACGCCCTCATGCCCCGGACTATGCCGGACGGGATCGCCGCCGCTCGTGCAAGTGCCGAAGCATATCCTCGCTATGAGCGATGTGGGCCAAGGCGTCGGAATCAGTCTGACGTCGACCGACTTCGCGTCGAATGTATCGATGACGAAGGACAGTCGCGCGCTCGCCGTAGACTGGAGCTTGACCCGCTGCCAAGGTGAATCGGCCCTTTCCGGCTCTGGACCAAGTCTTTGGCCGTCCATATTCGGGGGCACGGATTGCATCGGCGGGCAGTACATTCCCGTCGGGAATGTTTCGCAATCCTACGTCAATACTGATCTCAGCAACTGCACCGAGACGCACAATTCGCAGCCGTACGACCTCGAGTGGGATTTCCTGAACAACGCTGGAGGCGTGCTGTCGAACATGCAACCCGGGACCGGGCCAGAAGTTTACTCGGTCGTCTTGCACAGCGCCGTAATCGGCGGGAACGTCGACACGTCCCGAGCGTTCAAAGTCGGAGATACTTGCGACTCCATTATGCCGAAGAAGGCGAAATATGTGGCGAATCCGGCTTCCATACTCTACGCCATCGACGTCGACGAATACGCTCAAGGTCAAACTAGTCTGAGCGCGCCCGCTCTGTCCAGCGTTACGCTCACGTGGGCGGCGATGGGCTGTGGGAACTCTTGCACCGAGCCCTCCGACAATTTCAACGGATACGGAATGATGCAGGCCGACACGGAATCGAACAACCTGCTTTGTCCGACCAGCACGCAGGGCGGCTCGATCGAACTGGACCCGACTCAGAACGCCGCGGGCACGGCGTATTACTATCAGCCAGGTCTCGAGGCCGGCCGAAGGCGCATCCTGGGCCAGCTGCGCCACCGCGACGGTACGCCGTGGCTCGTTCTCGCGAACGGCGCCGACTGTCAATCCACCAAACTCCCCGTGTACGACTACGACCGGGGCAATGACACGGGGAATGGCACCGACCATGCGCTTTGGTTGGCGGATGTCGGAAACGTCATCGGGATGAACTTCGAGAATCAAGAGGCCGGAACGTGCAACCAGTGGACCGCCGGTTTGACGGGCGCCGAGCCGGCTAGAACGACCGATACCGTTTTGGAGGGTTTGAACTCCGCCACCAAGTTCTACGCGGCAAAAAAGATGTTTGCTTGGCAGCAGCTGTGCGACGAGACGAACGCGGGCAACGTCACCTTTCAATCTCCGGCGGGCGGACCCCAGACGATCCCTGGTTGGGGATGGTTCGATATCAGCCTACGGCTCTTCCACGAAGCGGTCCTTGGTATAACGTTTCAGCCCCAGTACACGATCGGGCGCGGAGCTTGGTACGAACTGAACGCGCCGGTTCCTTACGGTCTGGATGTCGACCCGACTACGCAAATTTACTTTTTGAATCCCATACATCCGATGACCTCGTACGTGCCCGGGCCCAACCCGAGCGGCGACGGGTGTACCGGCAACGGTCCGGCGTCCACCGCTGGAAACTACGGATCCATGGAATCCGGAGGTTTGCTCGACGTCGCAGTCGGTTTCTCGGGGACGATACCGGCCTCGTCGTGCGGCGGTACCGGCGTCGGCGCTACCCACTACTTTCAGAACGGTCCGGTGCTCGAAGTGCAGTACCGGGCATGCTACATGGCCTCCGCGTACGAGGGGCCTTGCGCGGTCGTTCTTAACACCCGAAACGGCGGCGGCATAACCTCTGACTACACGGACACCCAAGCGAACATCTTTTCACGCGACGGAGGACCACTTGTCGCCGGCGGATATACTCATTTGCTCACTATCGGCGACGGTGGCACCATTTCCACCGACACCACGCTGGGCGACGTGCTGGAGGGCGGACAACTCTTCGTCAACCAGTCGTCGGTGACCATCGTACGATCCGGCGCGGGAACGCAGGCGACGACGTGCACCGAGTCCGTCAGCGGAACGAACATGACCGTCTGCGAAGCGGAAGGCGTAATCGCGTTTCCTTAATCACTGAACCGTAATTGAGACCCGGAAGGTATTCATTTTCGAATCCGCTACGGTGATGATGGCCGAGCCCTGCGCCAGCGCCGTCACCGTGAATACGCCGCCCGACACGGCGGAAGCGGAAGCCACGGCCGGATCGGAGGACCTGGCGGTCCAATTGCACTTGCAGCCTGTCTCGCTGACCGAGAAATTCTGCGAGCCTCCGACCTGTATCGTCGCGGCGGACGGCTCGACCGTCAGGATGCGATTGACGAAAACCTCGACGCTTTTGAAAACATCGGCATTCCAAACGTTATCGTCCTCGCCGACGGCCATTGCTATCGAAACGTTCTTGCTCGGGGATTGGCCGTAAGCGAAGTCTCCGTGCCCGTGGACGTTCCAGCGCGCGCCGTTTCCGCTTGTAGTGGTGTAATAAATATCGCGGAGACCGCTGGTCGGCTGGGTCGAGCCCCTACATTTCGTTTCTAGGCTAAATGTCGCGACGCTGCCGGCGATCGAGATCTGCGCGAGTTGACCGCCAGCATTTTTCTCGGGATTCCAGCAACCATAGAGATTGCCGTCGTAACCCAGTGCCAGGCCGACCACCTCTTTGCTCGTTTGAAACTCGGTAAATCCCGAACCGAGATCGTACCGAACCACGCCAACCGGCACGCCGCCGGCTCCGCGTTCGGTGAACCACAGGTTTCCGTCAGACCCGGTAATGATCTCGTGTGGGTTGGAAGGACAAAACGGGCTGACGGTCTCCGTGATCACGCCATCTGTCGTCGCTCGTTCGAGCGCGCAATCGGCAATCGACGTGAACCAAATCGCGCCGTCGGGGCCCACGGTAATGCCCCCGCACAGGCCCGGGGCAGCATAGGTGGTTGCCTGAAGGGTCGGTGTAATGCGGGCCAACCCTCCCGTTTGGCCGGCGCTGCCACACGTCCACATATTCCCGTCTGATCCGGCCACGATCGGACCAGGTTGGAACCCGACGGCTGCGGGCGCCGAAATGCGACCGGTCTTGACCGTTACGCGGTAGACCGCTTCGGTGTCTTGCGCAGTGACCCAAATCTGCTTGTCGGGGCCGACCGCGATGCCGGCAGGCTGAAAAATCGTCGGGAAAACAACCCACTGCGTCGGTTGTTGTCCGTTTTGCAACACCCAAGGCTGCACAGGGTTCGCGGCTCCAAGCTGTTGCTGTGCTTGTTCGGATGTGCATCCGCCCAGCAAGATAGCCAATAACAGCATCGTTCGGCCGCTCATGGTTATGCCCTCAATGGGTACGCGATCGCCAAGATGCGAAGGTTGCTAGGTTCGGCACCGTCGTTGGCGCGCACCTCCGGGTTCCGAACGGGACCCATCGCAAGAATCACGTTCGCAGCCGGCAAGGGTGCGTCGTGCACCAGTGTTTCCCGCCTTCAAGGGCTGTAACGACGAATCGGGATCGGCCGTCGCTCTCCTGAGACCGCATCGAATATGCGGCGCGGCGCCGTAACGCTAAGGGGGTGATCTTAGCTGGTGGATTAGGTCCGCCTCGGGTTCTCGCTCGGAAATTTCCGGGCTTGGCCACGAGGCGGGCCTCATCGACGTCTATTCAGTTCGTCAACCTCGAGCCCGCTCTTGCAGACGTTCCCGCCCGACATCGTCCATTCCGCGGCTGCTCTCCCGACCGCGTTCCCGTCGCGGAGGCTGATCGACTTGTCGGGAGCCAAGGATGCGCTGTCGACGATATTCAGCGTGTCGGGCGCCCGTACGTATCGCGTCACGTTCGAGCGATCGGGAGCGGTGACGTTCCAACCCGGTTTGGTCGGCGGCTACTGGCTCAATCGCGAACGCGTACCTTCACTCTGTCCCTAGGGCGGCGCGCCGCGGGAGCCGGACGCGTGGCAGCCGTCATCGCACGACGCATGGACTTCGGACGTTGGAGCCGCGGCCATGCGGAGATTGTTCGAAGAAGGTGCCGCATGGGTCGCCATCGGGATCGCCGACGTCCCTTGCGAATCATCCCCAACGCACTATGTCGCGACCAATCAGGTGACCCGTACGAAACCGATCGCGATTTTGCTCCTCGGCAAGGACACGCCCAGTCGACTGGCTTGCGACGTATGGGCGGACGAACTCGTAAGGTCTGCACGAACGTATCGGTCATCGGCCTCGTCTGCGAACCTCGCGAGCGGCACCCTTCGGCGATAAGACTGGTGACACCACCAGTCTCAAAGAAGGCGCGGTTCGCTACAATGAGCTGGCATGGGCGCAGCCAGCGTAAGCGCGTTGCCGTGTCACGAACGGCGCGCCAAACCGCGTGGCCTGGAGGGACGACGAACCGGACCGCTCCGTTCGCTATGAACGGCATCAGTTTGAGTTTCGTCGCCCAGGGTCGCCCCGCCACGCCGAGGATGGAGCCGCACAATGTCGGCAATGATGGTCGCCACGGTCATCGCGTTCGCCCTCTCACACGCCCCCGTCGAAGCAATGGCGACGGCAGAATCGACCCCGATTCGGGTCACGCTGATCGAAGGCTTCGGCCGCGCGATTTACGCAACATCCGCAAACGCCGCCCCCAGCGCGTCATCGCCCCGAAACGGTTGCTTCTTCTCCAACCTAAAGCCCGATTTGTCCGACAAGAACCTTATCACCGCGAATGCGCCCTTCGACAGCGACACGAAAGCCTATTGGCTCGCTCCCCGTCCGCCTCAACCATCGGGTTGCGATTACGTCGGGGTCAAACCCACGACGGACGGACTCGCGGTCATATTTTCGGTCGCGCGACGCGACGTCAGCGTAGTGCCTGCGGGGGCGAATCGCGTCGGCGGGTTCGCCGTCTCCACGCTGTTCGACAACGTGCCGCAAAATCAGGACGAAGATCGGATCGTCATCGACATATCGCCGGCGGCCGGCGGTCCAGCGGTGCTTTCCCTGACCATCAACCCGGACGAGCACGTTTTCGGACGAAGCAGTGCCGGTGACGGGGGTCCGAAAACCCTCACGAGCAACGACTACTCCATGGCGCCCGATCTGACGCAAGTTTGGGCCGGAATTCTCACGATCAACTGGAGCGCATTCAAGTCGACGGGCGGATGGAGCGCGCTGCGACTCAACGCTTCGAGGTCATTTGAGGTACGGTATCGCCTCCTCCGGTTCGGAAATAACGCTCCGTCCGAGAGCGACCCCGCCGGCGCCTTGGACGTCGCATTCACGACGGTGCCCGCGTTCGACACCGAGTTGCAGCCCCTCAACGGACTCGGACCTTCGGACTCCCATCGCTACGGCGCAATCGACAAGACCGGACAGCGACAGACAGGTTCGCAGGGCAATCCCAGCGCAACGCCGTTGCCGACGACGACGCCGTGGCCCGCGCTCTCATTCGACACCAACTTCCCGGCGACGCAACAAACGCTCGTCGGCGCGACGCTCGCCCAAGATTTCGCGTCCAACCTCGGAACCGTGCAGCAAAAAATCGTCAAACTCGCCGGAAAGGTCGGCGTACCTTCGCAGACAGCAAAGGCGCTCGTCTGCGCCTCCTGCCAGCCGTTCCAGGTCCTGTATGGGACTCTCTTCGGCCTGAAAAACTCGAGCGACGTCGTCAGCCTTCTCAGCGGCAACAATCGCTTCGGCGAAGATGCGCAACCGATAACGTTCGGCGATATCGGCGACCTGGGCGTCGCGTCGGTCTTCTCCTACGCCAACAACGACACGTCGCTCAGTCTCGCGCAGATGCATGCGCGCAATACCTTGGACGACGACGCAGCTATGTTCACCACGAAGACCCCGAGCTCGGAGATACGCGCGCTCGCCGTCGGCGACAACCATCCGCCGACGAGCGCGTTGCCGCACATATCTACGGACGCCCTCTCTTTGTCTTCGGATCATCCGACGGGCGCAAACGACGACGACGACCCGGCCAAGTTCGAATCGTCGGACGTGTCGTCGATCGTGCGCGCGGCATACGACGCGACGGACACCGCCGTGGACGGCTTCGCCGGCGTGCAATTCGCGAAGACCATCTCGGACAGCGGGGAGGATGAATTTGGAAATTGGCATGGCTACACGATGGCGATCGCCCCTGGATACAAGTTCGGCGGCATCGCCTATCGCCAAGCGGAAACCGACCCGCTGCCATTCGTCGGGGCGAGCGGTCCGAGCGTGGACGCAAACCTGGCGGGAACGGCGTTGTGGGGGCTGACCCCGAGCGTAAACGTCGAGTCGTATTGGTTGCGCAACCGCTTGCTCGACCTCGCCCAGTCGACCGACGTCGTGTACGGCCTGCAGTGGAAGCCGACCGTGAAGCGTTGGACGTTCAAGCTCAGTTTCGAACAAGCGGATGCGCGGATTTCGGCGCCCTTCATCGCTCTGCAACAGATCGCGAACCTGCCGACGCCCGACACATACCCTGGGATTCGTTCGCACATCGAGCCGACGCCGGCTCCGAACACGACCGCGGGCCCGTCTTCGACCGACGATCTTGAAGATCACATAATCGCGGTCAGCGCGACGACCCCGAAATACTTCGCACTTCAGGCGACGGCGACCGTCGGTTACGACATCGATCATCTCTCGCCCGTTTGCCTAATCGATCCAAAGACTGTCGCAGATATAATCTGCACGCGCGGGCACTCCGCCAACTTAATCACGGGCACCGTGCTGGGCGGTTGGAAGGATTGGTTGCAGCTGGGCGCCCGGTATCAGCCGCCACAAACGTCGCAGGGCAGTCCTTTGACGTCGGACGAGCGGGTGTATAACGCTTTCCTCGAGGGCAAGGTCGGCCGTTGCAACTGCAAATTGATGCTGGCGGCGTCGAATGACAGCGGCAGGATCGGCGTAAACCCAAACACGCTAGGAGAGGCCCTGACCGCCCAATTCGCAATCGAAGGGATCTTCCAAAAGGCAACGCTTGCTTTCGGCTACATCAATTCTTCGTCGCCGAGCTCGAATTTCGGATCGACGCCAGTCATGGTGACGCAACCGTTGGATCATCGTGCGAGGGAGTTCGTAGTACTTCGCGTGGGAACGGCAGCCTTCGAAACGACCAAGGGATACTAGCTAGCTAAGCAAGCCAGCCCCGAGGCGGAGCGTCAATGGCGCCGTTGGCCTCCTCAGTCGAAGCCGCCATCCGGATTCGACGTGCCGTCAAGGTGGGTCGTGCCGTACGGGCCGGTGAGCGCCACCGTTCCGGAGAGGGCGAAGACGCCCGGGGACGGATGCCCCCAGGGTGTCTCCAGGGACGATGCCGCCGTGGATTTGTTTACGCCGGCTTGATAAGGTATATTCGTTCCATGAGAAAAACAAGCGAGACGACAGCGGCCAGCGAGGGCGGCAGGAAAGCCAAGATTGTCATCGAGGTCCGCAGCGGAATCATTCAGGCGGTGCTCGCCGATCCTGCGCTCGTCAATCGCGAAGAAATCGTCGCGGAGATCATCGACCTCGACGACATGGAAGACGACGCCGACTGCAAATTCGATTGGTCGGACGTCGAGACGGCGGACGGCGCAAGCATCTATCGTCTGAACGGATATGCGGAGCTTCCGTTGCAAGGCTGCGTCCCGAGCCGCGACTGAGCTTCACGAGCCCGCTCGTCATCGTCGACGCCACGAGGCTCGATCCGGGCGCCCGCCGCTCGCGTATCGTTCGTCGCCCTTCCTTATATACGGCAGATACGGCGCGTTTTTGGCGCCGTTCGTCCTCTATCGCGAGCGGTTTCTGGGGACCCAGCCCTTTGTCGAATCGGCCTCCCGCTCGCCGAACCGATGCGTGGCATCGGCGGTTCTCCCATCCGGGATGCTTGGCCCGATCTGATGACACCGCAGTCGGCCCAGCGCCCTACACCGCGAGGCACAATCTTGATCTTTCGCTCGTCTATGTCGAGCCCCATCTGCGCCGCCGCCACCGGGGACATGCAAATCCCGATCGCGCCTTCTCTGTCGCCTATCCTGCGCACGATTTCGCGGACTCGTCAAAGCGTTGAGGAGCACCGCCCATAGCTAACGGGCGATGCCCGGTGCGACGCCTTATCGAGCCTGTCCACGAAATCAGATCGTCGGCGACTTCGTGGCAGCGTCAAGTCGATTCAAAACGCCACGGTCCGGCGCCCGCGGTCAAAGAAGCGGCCGGAGTCGCGCCGCATCCATGCGAGCCTACGAATTGGGGCCGGACTCACTCGGATCCCATGTAGCGTTCATGTCGCCGTCCACTGACGATCCCCCGTCGGTGCTTGGAATCGAACTCGTTCTCGCTTGATAGTGAAGGTGCGAGTGCTGATCGAGGCCTTGGCCAAGCATCAGTGCACCGTTCGGCACCCTAATGCGCGCCCAGCTATGCTGATCGATCTTCTGGCCGATCCAAACGTTGCCACTGTCTGCGGCGATTAGCGCTACCGAATGCTGATCAATTTTCTGGCCTATTGACACGCTTCCGCCGGCTCTGATGTCCGCCTGCGAATGCTGGTCGATCTTCTCTCCTATCTGCACGTCCTTGGCGGCGATGATGACTACGTTGCTGTGGTCGTCGATCTTGTGACTTACAATGACCGATCCGTTCCTGCTCTGGTAAGTGCCAACCGCATGATTCGTTATGTTGTCGACGTTCAGGTCACCGTCCGTAATCTGATCAGGCATGGCATCACATTTCTAGCATCTCACGATGCGGCTGCTTTAGGGCTGCCCGCTCTGGTTCTGCCGGCCGGCCGCAAGAATTAGCCGGTTATCAACCGCCCGTGCGATTTCGAGCACGGGAATGATCTCTCTCCCTGCGTTTGCGACGTGGACTATCAGGTTCGCACGGCTGAAGAGCACCATCGTCTCACCCATGCCAAACGCGACCTCCCCGGAGTCGGTTTTCGGCAGCCTGACGACTAGCGGAGACTGGAAGTCGCCAAGCCATCGCAGCAGGTAAGCGCGCGCCGCCGGAACCGAGGGGCACTCGACGATGGTGATTGAGATCAGCTGATTGGCGGAGGAACCCGTGCGCCGCAATATAAGCCGCAGACGAGGCTGGGAGTCGACCGCGTCTCTCGTCTGGCGCGCCACTGTCCACCCCCGTATGTCGCCCTCACCGAGCGCCGCACCGCTGATGACGCTTACAACATCGTCCCCTGCAAGCACCCGCCACGTCTCGTAACCGAATCGGTCCGCCAAGTGCTTGAGAAATCTTTCGTCCACATCGATCCTTTTAGACGACTTGACGTCGAACGCGCGTCGCTACCAACGGGTTGCAGTTGGCTCTCCCTGAAGGAGCGGCGAGCCGGTCGCGATACTGCAAGTCACCAGGATTCCCAAATCGCAGCTTCGTCGGCAATAGCGGCGTATGCGGCGGCGCGGTCGGATCATTGTCGCCGTCGACTTCCAGGCACCCGTCGTACACGTCGTCGTTGACGTCACAGGCGCCCGTCCACGCCACCTCGTGATACGAGAAGCTTCCCCAATTGCACGCCGTTTGCCAAACGCTCGACCCGATCGCAAGGATTGCGTTCAAGTCAAAGTAGTTGCCCATCCGCGATTGCCATAGATCGCAGCCGAGTATGTTCGCAAAGCTCGACACGAACGTCGCGCAATCGCTGCAATTGACGTAAATCCCAAGCCCGACGCCGCCTTTGAGACGTTCGAGGAACGCGGAACAACTAAAGTTCCCGGCACTGTAGTGAGAGGCGCCACCGCCGGGGCAGTCATAGGTCACCACGGACGGCCCGAGATTGAAAACGCTTCGCGTGACTGCGGCCGCCGCCTCGTCGGTCGAGCCGGAGCCCGCCGCCCACGAGCATGCGTAATCCAAGACGTCGCACCAGGGCAGGTGCGAGTTGCCGACGTCATAAGGTGCTTGCTGCCACGGCACGGTGGGCACGTCGAGCAAGACATAGATCCGGTGCCTGCTGACGTCAAACGCGGTCCAAGGACCGTTTCCAATCCTAAACTCCCAGCGCCATTCCGTCATGTGCGTTCCGACGCGCTTGGTCGAAAGCGTCACGTCGGCCAATTGGAACGTGACGTAGCCGCTCGCGCCGTTGACGAAATCGACGTTGAGCGCCGCAACATTACCCAGCGGATTGCCGAAAATAGCTTGAAAGATTGCGGTGAGGATGGAGTAAACCCAGCCCAAGCACCCGCCCGGTCCGACGCCGTAGATCGTATTGTCACGTGCCCGAATCTCGGCGCTCCGCACGCCCGGATCCGTGCACGAGAAGGCCGCTTGAATCGTGATTTGATTTCCGCCGATCGCGCCGATTGCGTATGCCGCCGGGGAGTCTTCCGGGTTGATGCTCACACCGCGTTGCCATTCCGGCACGTTCACCCAGTCGGCGCCGTTTCGACGGATGTTCAGGGCGTCGTGGGCTGCGGATGACGGATCATGGTTGAATTTGATGCCCAGCAGTTGGATCATCGCGAACGCCCGCCGGAGTCGCTTCCGATGCCAAGACGTTCGAGCAATGGTCCGTGGTCTCGCCTGAAAGCCTCGCCCAGCATCGCTCGCTCGACGCCGCCCACGTCTTCGAAGTAGCGCTCCTTCGTGCCCGGCGATTCAGTCACGACCCCGTTGGCGACGACGAAGATAGCCGGTCCGCCGCTATGCCCCCCGAAAAACTCTATGCGAATCCCACGATAACCGAGGCCAATCAGCGGCGGTTTGCGCGCAGGGCTCTTGAACGCGGCTTGCAGCGAGCGGCGCACGCGCTCCGCTTCTTCAGCGCCGAGCTGCCATTGCGGATCGGGCCTTCCGGAGAAGACGAGGAGGGTGACGGTCGCCGCCTTTCGCTCATCCACGACAGCCCAAAACCTTGCTATTCAATCGAAACCGCCCCGTCGCAAACGCAATAGCAACCGCAAAAAACCGTGTACATCCCCCGGTCGGCGGTGCGTGGGTCTGTGATGACATGGCCGCTGTTATCGACGTTGCTGGCCTGTGTTCCACCGGGCTTGTGCGACCAAGTTCCATCCCGGTCCTTGCGATACCAATGAAAGTCGAACCCCGGATCCATTACCAAGGCGACCTCGTGACAACACTTGCCGCACCCGCAACCCTCGTCGCAGTTGACCGGCTCCAGCCCGTCTGATTGCGCGCCAGAGCCGACGCTTGCACAGTCGAGCGACGTGTACATGTGCCCCGACGCGCGCCCTGGTTGAGCGAACGTGTTCGTCCGGATGTTGCACGCATAGTTGTAACAGTTGTTGTTGAATTGAATGCCGTCACCGTCATTCCACGCGGACGGATCGAACGTCGGCACGCAACGAACGAGAAAATTGGCGATCGCCTTGAGGATAGCGCGAAGGAGGCCGAGCAACCAATCCGGCACCGGATGGCACCTCCGGGACCCGTCGTGAAATCGCAACCGTCCGGAGGCGGCTTGTCGGACCTCGGGGTTGAGCGGGTTCTCCACTAGAAGCATAGCATGCTCGGTCAGCGGCGTAACTGGGGAAATCCCCAGCAGTAAGCGGCGAGAAGAACACCCGTTCTCCAGCCAGATCGAGCGTCATGCGATCGCACCAAACGGCTAAGGTGGAGTCGGCCTCGGCTATGCCGTCTGCGTCGGCGAGGCCAGCCCATCGACCTTCAGACCAGCGACGCGCCGCCCCCTTCGGCGACATCGCGCTGTTCCGTGTCGCGCGGGGCGACAAATCGCCGCGCTAGTTGGCGACCGATACCGACACAGAAATTGAGTTGCCCATTTAATCCGAGATCGTGATGTCGCATTGCCCGTCGGCGACCGCCGTCACCGCGAAGGCGCCGACTGACTGCCCGCCACACTCTCGGTAATCACTTGGGGGCGGATCTCCGACTCCACTTATCGTCGGGCTCGCCGCGTGGCGAACGCGGCGGTCACTCCTTCGCAGGCCACCACGCAGAGGTTTGGCAGAACGCGTCAATGCCGGCTCTGTAGAGAAGCAATATGATTCCGACGATAACCGGTACGCCGACGAAGCCCAACAGGGGGATGTGCATGACGAGGTACGTCGCGAGTCCAGCGCCCCCCGAGGCGACTATGGCCTCGGGAGTCACGGCGGCGGCTTGCACGCCCGCAGCTCTCGCGGCATCCAAATCATTCTTAACGCGATCGCGGATTTCGGGATCGTCGCAGATGTACTTTCGAAGCGAAATCGCGAACAGATTAAAGAATCCGCGCTCGTTTTGCGCGTCGACCGCCAGGGCGACGACGTCGGCGTAGCCCAGTTCGGAGCTGATTCTCGTCAACGTGCGATGTTGCCACGTTTCCACCGTATCTTCCGAACGCAGGGCATCGACGTTTAGCTCCCAATCGCGAAGCGAGCCGGTAAACTCCGAGGGTGTCGCCCTCGGGTTCGGCGTCGCGAACGGTTCCTTGAGGGTGACGCCTATGAGCCTGCCGAGCTTGGACACCGCTTCTGGCTCCGGAGCGCCATAGATCGCTCCCAGAGAGGCGTGGTAGTCGCCTCGCGACAGTCGATCGAGGACGCCGATTCCCGCGAGCAGATCATCGGCGGTGACGCCAGGCGTGCCGACGCCGTCGGCTGCGTGATTGTCGACCTCGGACATGCGCGGCCTCCCGAAGTCCGGTTACGAATTCTTGATCGAGCGATTTCCGCGCTCGCGCACGAGTCAGGTTAGCCCGTGCGACGACGCCCCGTCTGGACGGCGATGCTCGCTTCGCCGATCCTGACCGTCGACCTCACCGTCGGCCGTGACGGCCTGCCGTCTATGAGAATCCCGTGCGGAACGAACGTGACGCTCGCCTGCGTCTCGCGCGCCGCGAACGACGCCTTGAGCGCCTTGCCGATTGCGAACGTAAAGCTGGCCGGCATGAACTTGTGGGCCCTGTCGCTGCGTATCCCGGTGCCGAAGAGCGAGAGGGTGCCGACGAAGAACGGGCTCTTCGGATCCGGTTGGGCGCCTTTGGACAAGCCGAAGTAGACGTCCCAGACGGCGCCGGGCTGCGACGACGCCTCGACGTCGCCGAGCTGGAGCAAGAGCGTCTCATGCGGCGACGCGAGCGCGGGCGCCAATCTAGCGCGCAGGTCGCGCAAATTCACGGCGAAGGACGACGGCTTCGACCCGAGCGTCACCGGCGGGATCGGCAAATGGACGAGCGTCTCCGTGAGATAGTAGGTCGGCGGCAAATGGAAGGTCGGGGGACAGTACTGGTTGACTTGCGCCGGCTCCCCTTCATATAGGTAGCCGAGCTGAAAGGCGGCGCGAAGGACGTCGCACCCGGTCATCGTCACCGGGTCCCCGCTCTCGTTGAAGAAGGTAAATGTCTTCGAGCGCCAGGCCGCGTCCGACGTCGGGTCGGACCTTCCCCCGCCCTGGGCGAGCCATAGGTTCCAAAGCCGATCGATGTTGCAGTGATGCAGGTAGAAGATCGGATCTTGCGCGGCCGTCGGCACGGACCCCATCCAACCCCCGACGTCGACGTGCACGTCGCCGTGCGGCGTTCCCTGTATGACCGAATCGGCCGTGGTAAAATCGCCGAACGCGAATGCTCCGCTATAGTCGACGTCGGTCGCGGGTAGCGAGCCGGCGCCGCTGTTCATCGCCGGGTCCCGATTGGGCGTGTAGAGTTCGCTCGACGTTTCGCGGAACGTCGCCGGCAACTGCCGTTGCGCAGGCGACGACCAGTTCCAGTACGGCAGCGCCCAGCAGTCGTCGCCGCACATCGAGCGGCAAATCCGCTCGAACCAGTAGAGATACATTCGATGCCACGACCAGAAGAAGTACGTGCCGTGCTCGCAGGTGTTCCACGAAGGCCTCGCCGGCGTCGCGAACGTGCCGTGGATGGCCGCTTGATAAGTCCAGCTCCTCGGGTCCGACGGCGGCAGCGCTCGCATCTGCCTGACCGCCGTTCGATACGCGAGGATCGCCGGGTCGGCGGCCGACATCCCGCCGACGTCGCGACGGACGTATACGGTTGCGCCGAGGGCTCTCAGGCCGTGCCCGGGCTGCACGAGCACAGTGAGCGTCGCCGCGCCGGTCATTCCCACGAAATTGGCGCGAGAGATGTGCGGCCGCATTTTGGCCCCCATTGACGGCGGCGCCGACGGCTCGAACGGCAAGGGCCGATCGCGCCTTGACAAGCCGAGCTTCCGCGTCGGCTACCGTTCATCGCAAGTATAAGATTCCGTCTTGAACTTGCAACTGGGGAAGTCCCCAGTCCTAAAGCCCTTCGAATCAAAAGTGACGTCGGCCAGCCTTTGCGGCTTGGTTCTCCGCGAGCGCCGCCCGGACGCACGTTCGGCGGCTGGTCGCGGGGACCGAGTCCAAGCGCTAAAACTTAGGGATTCCCCCGTGTTCGGGCGCGGATCGATATGCTACGTTCTGTGTCTCGACGCCGGCACTCGAGAAGCCGACGCGGCTTTGGCGCGGCCGAAGCGCCAAGATCAAGGGGTCGTCCGTTCATGCCGACTGTTCGAGGTACGCAACCGACTCTTCACAAGATATCGAGGTACGGCTGGATACCGGACCTTCCCGACAAGCGCGACGTTCCGTACGCGACGCTGATGAAAGCGGCGCCGCTGCCCGCGTCGGTCGACTTGACGGCGAAATGCCCTCCGGTATACGATCAGGGCCAACTCGGAAGCTGCACGGCGAACGCGATCGGGGCGGCGCTCGAGTTCGATCAGAAGATATCGCCGTTCGTCCCCTCTCGCCTTTTTATCTACTATAACGAGCGAGCCATCGAAGGAACCGTCCCCAGCGACAACGGCGCGCAGATTCGCGACGGCATAAAGTCCGTCAGCTCGCAGGGCGCATGCGACGAGGTGCTTTGGCCGTACAACGTATCGGAGTTCGCGGTTACGCCAACGCCGCCGTGCTACGCCGCTGCGCTCAAGTTCACCGCGACGAACTACTACAGCATCGACCAAGACCTCACGCAGATGAAGACCTGCCTCGCGGAAGGGTTCCCCTTCGTCTTCGGGTTTACGGTCTACGACGCGTTCGAAAGCGCGGCGGTCGCGGCAAACGGGGTCCTGGACCTGCCGGGGCCCGACGAGCACGTCATCGGCGGGCATGCGGTTCTCGCGGTCGGGTATGACGAGGCCTCGCAGCGTGTGCGTGTTCGCAACTCGTGGGGCGCCGGCTGGGGACAGGCCGGTTACTTCACCATGCCTTACGCCTACATCACCGATCCGAACCTTGCAACCGATTTTTGGACCATCCGCCTGACTTCCGAGTAAGACATGGCGATTGAAACCATCGTCGTCCTCATGCTCGAGAACCGGTCGTTCGACCATTTCTTTGGCTACTTACAAGGCCCGGGGTACGACGTCGACGGCCTGACGCAGACCGAAGTCAACTACCTCGATCCGGTCCATCAGACCGGACGGGTCCGTGTTTCGGATGACGCGCCCTACGTTCCCGACGTCGATCCGAGCCCGGGCCATGAGTTCGCGAACGTCGCAGTCCAGCTGCACGGCCCGTCCGGGTCGACGGGCCTTGCATCGAACGTCGGCTTCGTCTGCGACTACGCTTCCGTGGCCGGCGCGGCCAAGGCCGGCGCCGTCATGCGCTGCTTCAGCCCGAAACGATTGCCCGTCGTCACGACGCTTGCCCGCGAGTTCGCCATCTGCAAGGCTTGGTTCTCGTCGCTGCCCGGTCCGACGTGGCCCAACCGGTTCTTCGCCCACTGCGCGACGTCGGGAGGGTACGTCGACGGCGCGTTGACGCGCGAATATACGATGCGGACGCTCTATCAAAACCTGAGCGCGGCCGGCGTCAACTGGCGCGTCTACTACCACGACATGCCCCAGTCGCTCGCGCTGCTGCACCAACGGCAGTACTTCGCCGCGAAGTACGAGCTGTACGGCCAGGCCTTCGTCCGCGACTGCGAAGAGGGGCGGCTTCCCCAGTACTCGTTCATCGAACCGCGCTACTTCAACGAGGGCAGCTCGCGCGCGAACGACCAGCACCCGATTCATGGCGTCGTCAACGGCGAGCTGCTCGTCGCCGAGGTCTACGAAGCCCTGCGCGCCTCGCCCCAGTGGGATAACGCCATGCTCATCGTCACGTGGGACGAAAACGGAGGTTTCTACGACCATGTGCCGCCGGTAGCGGCGACGCCGCCCGACGATCAAACGCAGCAGTTCGATTTCGCGTCGTACGGCGTCCGCGTGCCCGCGATCGTTGTCTCGCCGCTCATCGCATCGCGCACGATCGATCCCGACGTGCACGATCACGCGTCCATCCCGGCGACGGCCAAAGAGGCGTTCGCGCTCCCCGAATACCTCACGAAACGAGATGCCGATGCGAAAAGCGTGACCGCACTGTGCAGCCTGAAGCAGCCGCGGCGAGACGCTCCTTCGCGTCTCCCTCGACCGAGCGCCGACGCCATGGTGGCGAGCGCGGCCGCAAGTTTCGAATCGCAGTCGCTGAACGATCTGCAAGTCGAGCTGCTCGCGCTGGCGAGGGAATTGGGCGGCGTCGGCTCGCCCAGGAACACGATGATCGCGGCTCCGCCGGTTTCGCAAGCGGCCGCGGCCGCGGAAATTCGCGCGCATCTTGATCGCTTCAGGGCGTCCTTGACCTAGATGAGCGCGCGAACTTGGTTGCCTTGCGCAGTCGGAGGCCGTCCATGAGCCAGCCGCTCGATCCCGCGGCCGCCGTAAGGTACGGCGAATTCGTCATCGACGCGTACGCGATGTATCAGGGGAATCAATCAAGCCTGACTCCCGCGCCGATCGTGCCTGCTGGCTGGGCGCTCGTCGCCTGGATCCAAATGTCCGATTTCGTGCTGTTCAATTCGACGCCGAAATTTTACGGCTACATCGCGCGCAACGCGAACAGTCCCGATCAGCACCTCATCGTGATCCGCGGCACCGTCGGCTGGGTCGAATGGATAGACGACTGTTCGATTCTCAAGGTTCCTTTCGCGCAGGCGCCGGGCGCGGGCCGAGTCGCCTACGGATTCGACAAGATCTACTCGACCATGAA
This sequence comes from Candidatus Eremiobacteraceae bacterium, assembly GCA_035710745.1. Taxonomy (NCBI): domain Bacteria; kingdom Bacillati; phylum Vulcanimicrobiota; class Vulcanimicrobiia; order Candidatus Eremiobacterales; family Candidatus Eremiobacteraceae; species Candidatus Eremiobacteraceae bacterium. Next base: position 255,988 of record DASTCX010000018.1, read on the forward strand.
CGTAGTGCCGAAGACGTCGACGCTCGCCAAGACCCTCGCCGTGTCGCCGTCTCAAACCTTGACCGGCTCCTTCGGCGAGCAGGTCGACCAGCTCGTGGCCGCGCGTCCGCGAAGCGCTGCTCTCCCTCCCGACGCAGTCGAGCCGCCACCCTCGCTCGTCGTCACGGGTCACAGCCTCGGCGCCGCCCTGTGCACGCTCTACGTCATGGAGCACGCCGCGAAGAAACAGGCCGGCGCGCCGACGATCTGCACGTTCGCGTCGCCGCGCGTCGGCGACTCCGTCTTCGTCGCCGCGTTCAATGCGCTCGCTTTGACCTCGTGGAGAATCGTCAACGTCCAAGATTTGGTCCCAGGCCTGCCTCCTCCGCTCCTGGGCTATGCGCACGTCGACTGCGAGACGGCCAAAGATTCTAACGGGCTGGTGCAGTGGACTCCGACGTGCTGGCACGTGATGGAAACCTACCTGGCCCTCCTGGACGGTTCCCTGAAGCCCGGCTCCGATTGCGCGCTCAGCGCTCAAGATCTCGCATCGGTTCGGTCGCAATAGTCAAATGCGCATTTCAAAACGTCGGTACTGGTACCGTGAGCAACCTCGAAAGACTTCGCTCCTTTTCGTTCCCGGGAGTCGCCTCGAGGTCTTTTTGCGCGCAATCGCTATGATAGGTCTACGAAAGTCACTGGCAAACAATGCGAAATCGTGTACGTGTGGTTGACGACGTCATCCGGATTGTCTTGCTTGCCTTGGGAGCCTTGATTCTGCTCCTGGCTACAGTTTCGTATGTTCAGTTCTGTTACCAAGAGATCACGGGATCCGGTCAAGTTATTATCGACCCTCTTTCGGTCGTCAATGACGAGGGAACGCGTAACGACACCCTCGGCACAGCTCTTGCACAGATGCTGCAGTCAGACCTCGAATCCCGTGCAAGTGAATTCCAAGCCGCTCAGAAGGAATTGGCGCTGACCGCGCCGCCAGATTCGCCAGTCGCAACAGGATCCTCGTCCATGCCCTCGCGCGCGGAGGTCGTCGGAAACGTGCGAGGTTGGACTCCCGATGTGCCGCTGAAAATGTCCCTCCTCAGAAGGATCAACACCGGCCTACTCCAGCCCATAGACATGAAGCTCTCGGTCGCGGGCATGGACGTCGGCGGAATCTTGCCCTGGCTCCAGAGGTTACTGACCAGCAGGCGTACCTTGCATTTTACTCTTTATTCGCACGCGGACGAAACGGAGGTCTTCGGTTCAATCGCTGCGTTAGGAGTCGACGGTCCAGGGATTAGGCTTCTCGTACACGGCGAAGACGGAAAAGCCCCTTCATCGAGAGTCGTTGTGGATCGACTGGCTTATGAGATTTTTCGACAGAAGCTAGCGAGCGATGCACCCACGGGAAAGGTCGATCTGCTGAAGCCAGAGGAGTTTGTCAGCCTGGCCAGCGCGATCGTCAAAGCCGGAGACGCAAACCGAGAGTCTGTCGGCGGACGTCCAGTGAAAGATGATTTCCTCGAAATACTTCCTGATGTCACAAAGCTTTGTGACGCGGTCCCGAGATGGACGGAACTTGCGTACTTTGCGGGCTGGATTGCCGACAAGGGCTCCGACCCCGGTACGGCCATACAGTTCTATAAACAGGTCCTCAGTCAAACCGATGCCGTGCAGAGTCCCGACCTTTACAAGTACCTCAGTTCCCATGTCGCGGAGCTTGAAGCGGCCGTTGCCCCAAGTGGATCGGCGGTTCCCGAGAAGGCAAACTGGTCGGTTGACTATACACCCTATGTGCGAGAGATTCGCGACAGCGGACAGGAGGGAAGCGTCGTAGGCCAGGCTTTGGCGACCGCGATGGAAATGCAAATCAAACGAAGTCTTCATAAGGACGTCGAAATAAGCCCGCGCTACATCTACTACGCAGCGAGGCTGGTTGAGGGTACCGTAAATCTGGATAGCGGGGCGCGGATCGCGGATGCCGTCGATGCACTTGCAAAGCAGGGAGCAGTCGAAGAAGCCGTATGGCCCTACAAGGCAGGAGAGTACGCGGCAACTCCTCCGGACGCCGTCAGCACCGCCGCAAGATGGCGGCTCATCCAACCTAAGTCCCTGAAGGGACTGGACGCAATCATAAAGGCCTTGAGAGACGACGGTCCCGTGGTCGTGGGCATCGCGATGTACCAGGAAAGCATGTCGGCCCAAGCCGCCAAGACCGGAGTAATCCCGCTCCCTCAAAAGTCCTCATCCGCGATCGGCGGTCACGCGATTGTGCTCGTCGCATACGATGATCAAAGGAAGGAATTCAAGTTCGTCAACGATTGGGGACAGAGCTGGGGCGACAAAGGTTACGGGTATCTATCCGAGGACTACATCCAAGAGTATTCGTCCGATGCCTGGATCTTCAAGCATGTAGTGCGGCAATCCACGTAGTCTACGCCTGGTTCGAACGAATGACCCGTAAGCCGGCGAGCCCGACGTCGACGCCAGGCGCTCCGCGAGCGGGCGCTTCAGTCGGACGGAAACCGTCCGTAGCCGCTCGCGTCGTCGCGAACGCACCGCTTGAGGATCGGATCGCAGCGGAAGCCCGGCTTGCAGCCGCCCGTGACCGCGTAGCACGTGCAGCAAGGCTTTCCGTCCTTGCCGATGACCCCGAAGCCGCGGCACGGCTTGTCCGCGATGCGCGTGCCGTGAAGCCCGTTCTTGTAGTTCGGCGCGCACGAGCCGCGGCTCGGCACGGGAGTGGCTCTCCGCAGCATCGGACCGGCCGACGCAAGCCTCGCGAACGTAGGAACGCCCTTCGACACCGCGTCTATCTGCGGTCCCTTGGCGCTTTGCGCGTGCTGCGCGCAACTTCCAAGCGCGATCGAAGCCGCAATCATGAGCGCGGTCTTGGCCGCTCGAATGTCCATCATGCACCTCCGCGTCGACGGATCAATAGGTATAGGACGATTCTTGCAGGTGCTGCGCGTCGGCGGTGAAGCCCCAACGCTCGGTGCAGCCCGCCGACGAATCGGTCAGGAATCGCATCCACACGCCCCTCGTCTGATTGAACCCCGCCAGGATGAACGCGTCGTAATCCCCCCAGTAGCCCCGCTCGTCCGAACAGACCGGCGCGTTCTGGATGATGTCTATCGGGAAAATGAAGGCGTTGCCGTTCGCCAAGTACCCGAGCGTGGTTCGCGAAACGTTGGTCGAACTCTCCGAGCCCCAGTGATAGTCCCATGACGCCTGCCACGTCGGCGCAAAACCGATCGTCCCCACGAATGCGGTCACGTCCGGATCGTAGACGTCGATGGCGGAGTTTCCAGGCCCCTGTCCTTGGAACTTCCAACCGGGAACGTCGTTGCAGGACGACAAATCGGCGCTGCACGCGGTCGCTTCCACATAGAGATGACCGGTCGAGTCGTAGGTCGTGTACAGAAGTCGAATCGCGTCGTCGCCGCCGGGCGACGAGGATCCGATGTCGTAGCCGAACTGCTGCGCCGTCCTCACGGTGAGTTCCGAGCCGAGGAGCGTCGTACCGAAGCGGACATCAGGATAGAGCGCCGATACGCCGCTGACCCTCACGGGGTTCGCATTCCATGACCCGTTGACGTAACGGTTCATGTAGACGTAGTACAGCTGGTTGCCGTTCGGGTCCGTCCCCCCGACTTCTTGGGCGGCGACGTACAACGCGCCGTCCGGACCCGGGCGCAACAGCGGATGCGACGCGGCCACGAGGTTCGGAAACGGCGCGGGCAACATCTGAAACGACCCGTTCTCGTTCGGGCTTCGCCACACGTCGATCTGTCCGGTCGCCACGTCGGTGTACGAGGCGTATACGGCGCCTTCGGAATCGGATGCCATGCTGCCGCCGTCGTAGAAGTTGCCGAGCGGGGAATCCGGCACGTCCGGGACGTTCGTCTTGTTCGTCAGGCATTGATAGTTCGCGAACGTCTTGCCTCCGTCCACCGACTTCGCCAGGCAAGCGCCGCCGATGTACGATTCCCGCCCGTCGCCGTAGTAGAAGTAGCCGCGTATGCCGCCTTTGGGAAACTTGGCGCGCGGTACCGCGAGGTTCGACATGAAGACCACGCTGTATCGTGCGCGCGACGTCGTGACCGCCGGATCCCCCCACAGCACGGACCACTGGGACGGCGGCGCGACCTTGCCGCCGTAGCTCCAGCTGCCTCCCTGATCGTCGGAGTACGACCAGCCCATGAGCGACGCGCCTCGGTGGACCGTTCTGTCCGACGACGTATACGCGATATATTGTTGCTCGTTCGTCTCGTCGTTGTACGCGACGACGATCCGCGCGGTCTTTCCGTCGTAGGCGACCGTGGCATCCGTCTCGGTCTGCGTCCCCGCGGCGGTCTCTTTCGTACCGGTCACTTTGCCGCCCGTCGAACAGGCCGCCAATACCAGCACGAGGACTCCGACGATCGCGCTCGATAGGATTGAGCTGCGGTTCAAACCATGCATTCGACGCCCTCCGATTGGCTCGCTTGTTCACGCCGTGCGGCCGATTGCTCGATTCGCGCCCCGTCGAAGCGTCGAGGGCGCGGCGCGATGCCGTCACGTCGGCGACGTTTCGCCGCGAGCCGACTCTACGAGACGCGCCGTATCGTCCAGAAATCGTCGGAGAGGTCGGCCTCGGTCAGGTACGGGTACGGGAACGTGAAGTATCCTTTCATGCCCCACGTGTCCGCCCACGAGTTTCGGATGATGAACGTCTGGCTTGCGTCGTCGTAGCCGACCGCCATGACGGCGTGTCCGCCCTCGACCTTCTCGCCCGGTTTCGGCAACGAACCGACGCCGGACGCCGCCATCGCCGGCGACATGAAGCGCTCGTAAACGGTGAAGCCGAAGACGAACGGAAATCCCGCCGCAAGGCATCCCTTCATTTGCGACAACGTTTGGGCGACGCGCATGTATGCGATCGCGCGCGTCTTCAACGCGTCGGCGTAGGCGGCGGGCGACGGCTTGTGGGTGAAATCGCCTATGACGTAGGGGCAGTCGGCTTCGGGCGGCGCCCCTAGCTTCGCCACGGACTTGACGCCGTCGCGAATCTGCGCTCCGCTGTCAGACCCGATCGTCCCTTCGATCGCCCGTTCGTTGTAGTAGATGAACAAGCGCGACGGCACGGGCGTCTTCGGATTGGCGGCGAGTTCGTCGAATTGCAATGCAGCGGCTATCGCGTTCGCGGTGCAACTGCCGAGTTGGCCCTGATCGTAGACCGGAGGGCACTTCGATCTCAAGTCGACCCTCGGCGGCAACGCGGCAAGCGTCTCCGGTGCGGCCGCGAACATGACGTCGCGACTGTCGGGAAGGTCGCGGACCCAACCGAGCCGCTTGTCCGTCTTGACGTGGAGCGGATCGTTCGGTACGAGGTTCGGACGCGGGGCAACGGTCGCCATGGCCTTTCCTCCGAATCAAATATGCTTGCGCGTCGACGATCGCGCGCGAGCCGAACCCGCCGACGAGGCGTTTCGCGCGGGCGCCGCGCCGATCGCCCGCTCGCGAGACCGGAAGCTGGGCCGCCGATCCGCGACTCGAGCGCATCGTCGCCGACGCTTGGTCGGCGCCAACCGGAGAACGCGCGCGAGGTCGGCCACTCTGTCGTCGGCCAACCTCGTCAATTCTAGGGATGCTCTGATCAATCAGACGAAAAAGTTGGTTTTTCAGGAGTAACGACCGAAGTGAGCGTGGGGATCCGGTCGGTTTGGGAAGGCTCGCGATGCGTCCTGGTACGGTTCAGGAGCCGATCAGGTCGTTGATTTTCGCGACGACCTTGTCGACGACGAGGTTCGGCACGCGCGATTTCCGGGCGGCCTTGCGCGCCTGCCAATCGAGCGACGAGACCTGATCGACCTGCACGACGCCGACGACGCCGGGCGCGCCGCGCACCTCGACCTCGAACGGATATCCCTTGACGCGGCTCGTGATCGGGCAGCACACGCACAGGCCGACGAGGGCGTTGTATTCCGCGTCGGACAAGACGAGGGCGGGCCGACGGCCCGCCTGTTCCCTGCCTGACTGCGGATCGAAGTCGATGTCGATGACGTCTCCGCGCTCGGGCACATATCGCTGCCCGGCTCTCACCACGCTTCGCGTCCGACGCGCTTGCCGAACGGCTCTTTCTCGTCGGGCATGTTCTCCGGCGTGATCATCGCGAGCATCTTCCGCAAGCGCGCGCGGCGGCCGGAATTGGGGGTGATGACGAGCAGTCCGTCCTCGACCGCCAGGTCGACGCGCGAGTCTTCCTTGATCCCGAGATCCTCGGACAGAGCCTTGGGGATTCGCACCGCCAGGCTGTTGCCCCAGGTCTGCACCGTCGATTTCATTGTGACTCCCTCCGTATCTACATTGACGATACCAGAAGGCCACACCGCCCGTCAAGCCGTCCGCGCCGCGAGCCGGGACGTTGGCCTGGGATCGCCGTTTCTGTGATAGGCGGCTCATGACAAACGAGCCGCGATTCGCCAAGACCACGCGCCGCGCGCGCTTTCTCGCCGAAATGGATCATGTGATCCCTTGGGAGCGGATTTGCAGGATCGTCCGGCGCCATTATCCGTCCGGCACCGGCGCCGGCCGGCCGCCGATCGGCCTCGAGCGCATGTTGCGGGTCTACTTCCTGCAGCACTGGTACGACCTGAGCGATCCGGCGGTCGAGGAGGCGCTCCACGACATCCCGGCGTTGCGCGCGTTCGTCGGCATCGATCTCGAGCGCGAGCGCGTGCCGGACGAGACGACGGTCTGCAAGTTTCGTCATCTCCTGGAAAGGCACCGGCTCGGCGAACGCATCTTCAAGGCGGTGAACTCGCATCTGTCGCGCGCCGGACTGAAGGTCGGCAACGGCACGATCGTCGACGCGACGATCATCCACGCGCCGAGTTCGACCAAGAACAAGGACAAGACGCGCGACCCCGAGATGCATCAGACGAAAAAGGGCAACCAGTGGTACTTCGGCATGAAGGCGCACGTCGGCGTCGACAGCAAGACCGGACTGGTCCACTCGGTCGTCGCGACGCCGGCGAACGTCCACGACAGCAGGCCGCTGCCGGATCTCCTCCATGGAAATGAGACGCGCGTCTGGGGCGATTCGGCCTATCAAGGTCAGCGCTCGGCGATCGTCCGGCGCGCGCCGCGCGCCTTGGATTTCACCAACAGGCGCGCCGCACCTAGCCGTCCGCTGAGCGCCGCGCAAAGGTCAGTCAACAAGACCAAGTCGCGCGTGCGATCGAAAGTCGAGCACGGCTTCAACATCGTCAAACGGCTCTGGGGCTTCGCGAAAGTCCGCTACCGCGGCATCGCCAAGAACGCGAACCGCCTCTTCGTCGCGTTCGGACTCGCCAATCTCTTCGTCGCGCGCAACAAGCTCTTGCGACTGCAGCGGGGGTAGTCCGTCTCGAATTCGAGTTCAGGTCCTCTCCGGGCGCACCGGCGGCCCTAAAGCGGACGAAAAACATCGGAGGCACGCCACTTCGGCCCATGCTCTTCGGAAATCAATTTCTCGTCTGATTGATCAGAGCATCCCTAGGACACGAAAGGGGCGCGATACACCGGGGGATTCACCAGTCTTTGGTTCCTTCGGAGCGTCGCCGATCGCGGCCACGACTTGACCCGCGGCGGCCGGGCCGCGCATCACCCGCAGCAGACGCGCGCCTCGAGCTACTTTTGTGGGGACTAGCCCGACCGACGCGGCCGCGGCTTTTCTTCGTAGCGCAGCGTCGATCTCGCGCATCGGGCGATTTCGCACGATCGCCGCTGGCTAAGGCCTTGATTCTGCAGGGCCCTCACCGCTTCTCTGCGCGCTGAGGGCCCCAGGAGTTTTTTCTTAGCACTTCCCGCATCGCTTCGTTCTCGGACGTCAAGCGAGAGACGACGCGTCTTAGGGCGGCGTTGTCCTCCTCCAGTCGACGGACATGAACGATCTCGCCGCCGCTCAGGCCGCGATATCTCCTCCTCCACGCTCCAATCGTGTTCGGGTGCACGCCGTGTCGACGCGCCGCTTCGACGGCCGTCATCCCGCCAGCGATGTCGGCGAGCACGCTTAATATCTGCTGCTGGGTTCGCCGCGTCTTGATGATTTTTCCATCCGGGAGAAGAGTGACAATCACGATGCGGTTTGGCTCAACCTGCGCCGAAACTTTAGCTTGACTCTACGCTCAAGCGCTTCGACGTGCCCCAGGGAGACTACGAGCGTTAGGGGATTCGGCATATGAGCAGCCGCGTTGCTCCACGGAGGGCCCGCCCGACGATGCCGTCGAAATCGTCTGGCACCGTTCGAGGACGCACGGCCCCCACCGGCGACAGTGCGATCCGCTTGCGCCGGAATCCGTCAGTGCGCTCAAGCCACATTGGGAGTCATGGTCATGTTGCGTCGCGTAATTTTGGCACTCTGCCTCACCGCCGTCGCCGGATGCGCTTCGCACGCCAGCACCGGCGTCGTTCCTCCGGCGCCTTCACGACCCGCGCAAGGCGTGGAGCCCGACTCCGTCACTTTCTCGACTCACCAAATCCCGGACGTCTATCGAATGGCGCCCGGCCACGACGGAAACGTTTGGTTCATCGGCGACCCCTCGAAGATGCCGATGACGTTCGGGCGCATCAACCCGCAGACTTGGCAAGTCGACGTGGCAACGCTGCCGACGAATCCACGGGCGATCACCCCCAATCCGGACGGCAACATGTACGTTGCGGCCGACGGGTGCAACCTATACCAGGTGCATCCGGACATGACGTTCACGACCTTTCAGTACAGCTGCTCGAATTCCAACATCGGAAAAAATATCGTTACCGGTTATGACGGGCGCATCTGGATCGTCGACGGATCCAACGTCATAACGCGCGTGTCGACGGCCGGTCAGGCGTCGACGCTGCAGATGCCCGATTTGATGTTTTCGATCATGCGCGGCAATTCGACCGGCCGCGCCATGTTCGCGCAGGGCTTCAACGAGCAAGACGGCTCGTACACGTACTATCGCATCGCCCCCGACGACAGCGTCACCTCGGCGCAGGTGTACATGGGGCTGACCACGGTCGGACACGACGGCATGATTTGGGGATTCGCAGCGGCCACGTCGCGGAACACGCCCCAGTTCATGGTACGCATGGCCGACGATCTGACGTTCACGCAGTTCCCCGTATCGAACAAGGTCACGGCGGTCAAGGTGCTTCCGCACGCGAACTTCATGCTTATGCCAGCTCCGGTCGCAACGAAAATCTTCCGATTCAACACGACAAAGGATGTACTCGCGCCGGGTTGGCCCGACGCAGGCGAGATCGAAGACGCGATCATCGGGCCGAACCGCACGCTGTGGCTGACGAACGACGGACTCGACGTCTACGTCGGAACGATCAACTAGTCGTGGACGAGCAGCAGTCCTGACTCCGGCGCTATCTTGTCCATTCCGAGGGTGAACATCGAGAATACGAGCGCGCCGCCGTGCGGAGATGTGTCGCAGCCGCCGAGGTTACCCGGCGCGCACTGAATTTCGTTGTTATAACCGACGACGCGATTGTAGCCGGTGCCGTGGGCAGGAAACCACGTCGATTGAACGGTGATTGCGCTCGTCGATTCGTTCAGGCATACCGCCATATAGTTCGCGGAGACCGATGACGAGAAGGCCGAGCTGATCGGCACGGCGTCGAAGTAGGCGTCGTCGAACTCGTTGCAGACGACTCCGGCCGCCGTCCCCTTGAAGTCGGTATTCCCGGTACACGTACCTGAAATCAACAGATCCACCCAGCCGTGGTCGCCCGCCGCGTCGTGCGCATCGCACCCGTTGCCCATGTGGCCGTCCGTGCTCGCCGACTGGTCGAGCATGGCCGTGAACGCGCTCATGGACTTGTTCGGGCCCGTAACCATGAGGTGCTGATCGGGATACGTGTTCGCGTAGGCAAAATCGTCGTTGTCAATCGACTCGCGATCAATGATGTTCCAGATTCCGCCGTTGTAAGAACCGAAGAGGAGCACGAGCGCGGTGTGGATCGTCCGCTCTTGGTCCTTGATTGCGGCCGTCCAGTTGCCGCTGTGGCAGCTCGAAATGGAGATTTTGCCGCATTCGTAATCGTCGACGAAGGCGAACTGGCCTTGCGCGAATGCCCCCTGGAGCAGCGACATCGTGTTCGCAAAGTGAGGCCATGATCGCGTATCCGGACACAGCGTGGCGGCGAGCCCTCCGGTGCAGCCCGAATGCGGGGGGTTGAAGCCCCAGGCCACTTCCTCGAACTCGCCGTACGCGACGTTGGAGGCCGTAAACGGCGTCGTCGCCAGCTTCATGAAGTTCGAACTCGGCAGGCCCGTCGACAGTCCGTTGAAACCGAAAAGAAACGACCCGGATCCCGGCTCGCTGCCGCCTGTATTGCGGTTCATCGACGTCCAGAATCCGATGCGATCCGCGACCATGGCGGCGTCACCCGTGCCGTCTCCGCCCGCCGGGTACTCCTGAGTCGTGACGGTACTGCTAGAGGCGTTGCACGGATTCGTATTCATGGATGATCCAGGCGCGAGGCCCGTGCACTTGCTCGTCGTGACCAAGCTGGCAATCGTCGTCGGGGACTGATCCGTTTGCCACAGAAACATCCGGTTGAGGCCCTGGTCGGCGCAGCTCGAGCACGTTCCGCGGTAGTACGTCTGCCATGCTGCGCGGTAGGTCGCCGACCCCATGTTCGCAATGTAATCCTGTGGGTACTCCGTCGAACCGCCGTTGGTGCACGTGCCGGTCGTGAAGTAGATGCGATTGGACTTTACGACGCCGCCGCCGGACAGATGGAGTAGCCAGCTTTCCGTCGCACCCGACGTGTTGAGGAGCCATCTTGCCAGCTTGATGCCGGTGTCGAACGGTGCAGTGCACAACGCGCCTTGGCTCGGCAAGGATGACGGCTGAGAGGCGTCGTCGTTGGAATGCACGATGCTTGGATTCGAATAGTGGATTGGGCGCGCATGGCCGGTCGTCAGGGACGTCGTCCCCATGGCCGCCGTCCACGGATAACCGGAGCCGGTTGACGGATCGTTCGCGTCGAGCCAGGACTTGTCGGTCTTGAAATCCCCCTGTTCCTCCAACAGGTCGACGTATTGGTTCATCGTGCCCTGCGATTCGCTGGTCGACCCGTTGTTCGGGTTGCCGTCGAGGGTGAGGATGATCCTTCGGGCGGGTATGCACGTGACGTTGTCGACGCCGACGAGCCCGTTCATCAGCCACGTCGACGGCCCGACCGTGCATGACTGCCCCAGCGTCGGCGTGGAGGTCGGAGCGGGCGACGCGTTGCACGAGACGTTCGTCGGCGGGCCGCACGGATTTCCGCTGCCGGCGTACGGGTCGCGTCCCATGCCTCCCGCGTCCGCCGCGGAGAAGGTGGCGATCAGCAACGTCGCCGTCGCGACGACGAGCGCCCTGCGGGAACCTCGTCGGAAGCTGAGCACCGTCGCTACTTTCCGCCGACGATGAAGACCATGAACGATTGGCTGTTGCCGGGATTGGTCGCCGTGCCGCTCGTGTTGAACCACGTCACGACGCAGCTCGACGTTCCGGGGACCGCCCGCGGAAACAGGTTCGCGGTGACGCTCAAGTTCGTCACGAAGCACATCGGTGCCGTGTTGTACGCGTTCGGATACGCGATCGTGAAATTGTTCGACGTGTTCGCGGACCCGGTCGTCACCTTGCACGCGAAGCCGTTCACCATTGCCGTCGAGCCGCCGCCGTTGGGCATCGTTATCGAACACGAGGTGTCGGCTGCGATGATGCCGTCCTGCCCGATGTCTATCTGGCCGTTGCCGAGCGCGCCGGTGACGCCGGCGGCGTTGGCCGAGAGGAATCCTCCTTGTCCGTTCTGGTTACTGTTCGCCGTGAAATTGCCGCCGAGGATCGTCAGATCGCCGCGGCACTTGAGGATCATGAGGGAGGGCGTCGACGTGCTCCCCGATCCGCCCGTGTTCCACGAAACGCACTTTTGATTGGTGCCGCCTGACGTGTCGCCTTGGAGCAGGAACATGAGACAATCTTGCGGTTGGGCGTTGCAGTTGAAGGTTAGGGTGTGCGACGTCTTGCCCGAGTCGCCGTTCTGCCCGCCTTCGAAGTTGATGTCGTACGGCACGTTGTTCGCGCCGTTGCCGTTCGTCGGCACGACGATCGTGACGATGCCCTGCTCGTTGCCGTCGGCGCCCTGGATGTTCGGCGCGGTGTAGACCCAACCGCCCGTCGCGCCCGTCGCGGCGGAGTAAAGCGTGCACCCGACCGCGGTCGCCGTGCAGCCCACGGTGCCGCCGGCCGTGATAGCGATCGAACCCGTCGCGTGCGTTTTCGAGAAAAGCCCCGTGAACTGCGTCATCGTCGTCGAGACGACCGGGACCTGGTCGAGGCTCGTGCCCGTGTCGACGTAGAGCAACTGGCCGGTCGTGATCCCGGCCATCGACGCCGGCGTCACGGTGACCGGCAGCACGATCGGCGTGAATGTGTAGCTCGCGCTGACGTGACTGTTCGCGTACGTGGCGGTGAACGTGTTCCCGGCCGGCGTCGCCGTGACGGTCACGGTCTCGGTGTTCGTCGTGTCCGAGATCTTCAGGACCGCCCCGACGACGATTCCGTTGCCCGCGTCGGTTCCGGACGACAGCGTCAGCGTCGTGGAGCCGCTGAAGGTCGAGCCGGGTGCGACGTTCGTGAACGTCGTGAACGGCGGGAAGACCGAGCTGTTCGTGTTCGTGCTGACGCTCTGGGTAAGGGCCGTATTGCCCGAGTTGGACAGCCCTCCGGCGGTGACGGTACCGGAGAACGAGGGCGCGGCGGTCGTGGCGACCGTCGGCGCCGCGCCGCCCGTGCTCGTCAAGTTGGAACCGGCCGTCAGCGACTGCAGGCAGTTCGTGTTCGAGACGAGGTTCTTCGAGCCGTCGGACCCGACGCAGTTCGACGCCGTCAGCGTCGACGAGCTTATCTGGCCCGCGTTGACCGTCCCGAGCGTCGACGTCCCCGTGACCTGCAAGGTTCCGCCGATCGAAGCGTTGTTCGTGATCGTGACGGCCGTGCCGGCCGCGCTGAAGGTCACGGCACCGCTGAAGGTTTGCGAGCCGGTGACGGGGCTGCACAGCGAGGCGATGCCGCTCGTCACGCAGAGCGTCGTCTGATCGAAGAAAATCGCCGGCCCCGCCCCCGAGTACGGGTCGAGCGCGACGACGATTTGCGACCGATCGCCGCTTGGCACGTCCTGGACATCGAGAACCGCGCTCCCGCCGTTGACGGCACGGACGGCAATCGCCTCGTCGCCTTGAACCCACCGCTCTCCCACCCAAGCGGTGCCGCGCAGATGCAGCGTCGCCTTCACCGCCGTTCCGACGCCCTGCGTCGGCGGCGCCACGGCGATTGCCGCCGCGAGAATGAGCGGGAACATCTACTTCGTCTCCACTTCAAGGACGTTGAGACCGCTCGAGCCCGGGACCGCGGCGCTCGACTTGCACGTCAGCGACGAGAATGGCCGGCCGTACGGGTACCAGCTCTTGTACTCGCCCGCCGCGGGTTGGGCTTGCCACACCGGCCGCCCGGAGTTCGACGTGTTGTCGTAGCACGTTATCGAAGCGCCGCCCGTCAGGTTGACGATGTTGCTCAGCGAGTTCCATTCGACGCTCAGCAAGACGCCGGACGTGCCCTTGACGATATAGCATTGGTTGTTTGAATTCGTCGCCGGCGCGAGGGGATACACCGATACGTTTTGACATCCGGCCGATCCGCCGCCGCTCGAGAAGTCGATTTGAGATATCGTCAAGGCCGCGGTCGCGGACGGCACGACGTTGACCTGGCCGATGAGAGCCGAGCCCGCGTTGAGCGCGACGCCGCTTGGCACGGCGACGTTGGCCGCGCCGCCGTTTCCCTGCAGCCTGTCCCAAGAGGTTCCGTTGAAGATGCCCATCCCGATCACCTGACCCGCGGCCGCGGTCTGTGTGTCGGAGAGGCCCGAAAGCGGCCCGTTGACGTTGAGGACGCCGTTAGCGTCGACGCTCATCGGAAAGAAGTTCACGCCATTGTAGCCTTCGACGACTTCGGTGCCGGTTGCGGGCGTCGCCGGAGGAGATGAGCTTGCTATGGATATGAGCGAGACGCACAAGATGACGGAAGAGACGACGAGCACGAGCTTTTGGGGCTTCATTCTTGAGAGCATCTGGACTGCGATTGAGGCGGTAGGTCGCCCGGTCGCGCCTCGTGCGGTTCGACCATGGGTTGAATCCGCGTCGCTCGCTGCCGGCGGCGCGGTGGGTCGCAACGACGAGAAACGGGTCACCGTGCGCGGTCGTCTCGCGTTTCGCCTGGCGCGCGGACGCTTCGCCATAAAGGTCTCCTTTGGGCCCCCGTGGATCGCGACCGGTCGGACCTGAACGGTTCCCGCCGCGCGCGACACGCCGGACGACGCCGGCGTCGACGATCGCCTCCGCTGGAGCGTTGCCGTAGATACTAGTCCGCGGACGGCTCCCGTGCACTAGGGAAACCACCAGTCTTCGACGCTGCGGTGCGTGATCGAGCGCCGGGCAGGTCGGACCGACGACTGTGCCGTCACCAAGCCGTTCGGACGTCGGAACCCGGCCTACGTTCTTGTCTCGAAGGGCGCTCGACTCGCGATGGCGTTCGGGTCCCCGATTGTCGGCTTGAACGCCACGGCATGGTTCATCCGGAGCCGGCCGCTTATGCCAAGGTTTCTTCCACCAAGACCGAGGTCAGCGGAGTTCCGGCGGCGATGCGAGCCGCGATCTCAACCCGAGACCTCAGGCCGCACTTGCCGAGGACGTTGCTGAGATGATACTCGACCGTTCGAGCGCTGATGTGGAGCCGCTCGCCGATTTCAGAATTCGTCTTTCCCCCGGCGATGAGATTCACGACCGCCGCCTCTCGCTCGGTCAGAAAACCCGCGGGCGAGCGCTTCCGACCCGGCCTCAGTCCGAGCGATCGAGCCAGCCCGCGAGCGCGTTCGGCGAGCCACCTCGCATCCAGCGCCTCGAATTCTTCGATGAGGACTTTGAAAAGGTTGCGATCGCCGGTCTGCGTCGCCACGTCGAGTTGAAGTCGAGCGCGACGAAAGCGATCCGACAGTTCTGCCGCGACCGCCAGCAGCGCGGCGGAGCCGTCGGCGGTTTCGCCGACGGCCAGACGCCAATACGCTTCGGCTTCTCGCGCGAGGATCTGCGCAACCGGCCAGTCGCGACTCTGCCACGCTCGAATGCGGGCCATCGGCTCCGCTGCCTGCGACGCGTCTCCAGTCTTGAATGCGCAGCGGACCAATCCGACGGCGGCGCGCAACCCGTACACTTCGTTCGCCGAGCCTTCGCAGGCGCGTCGATAGTGCGCGATCGCAGGGTCAAACGACTCGTTCAGTTCGGCGATCCAGCCCATGATGAAGTCGATAGCGGGTCGCCAGCCTGCGGCAACGCGCTCCGAACGCGCGGCGTCGATGGCGTGCGCCGCCCCGTCAAAGTCGCCCAACATGGCGTGGAGCAGCGCCGCGTGGCAATGCGCCTGGGTCGCCACCGTGTCTTCCGAAGCCACCGTTGGCACGGTCGCGAGGCAGAGTCCGAGCGCTTCCCGCAACTGTCCCTTGTCGGTCTGGACGTAGGCCAGGTTCATGCGCAACACCGCCTGGGTCCGTCGGCCGATCGGGTCGGGTATCGCCAATCCGCGACGGCACCAATGCTCGTATAAACCCAGGTCGTGAGACATATCGCAGAGATAACAGAGCTTGGTGCAGCAGGCGGCGAGTTCGTCGTTGAGTCCGTTTCGCTCCGCGCGTTTTGCAGCGTCTTCGACGATGCGTATGCCGCTCGCGACGTCGCCCTTGCGGCCCACGACAACCCCCAGCCAAGCGCCGAGGCTGATCGTCTCGCGAGCATCGGTCCTTTCGTCCGCGCTTGCGAGCCCGCGCCTGAGCGCGATCTCCGCGCCGTCCAGGTCGCCCTCCCGCTCTCGGACGGAACCGAGCGTGCACATGATGCCGGGCAGAAGCTCGGGGCACGAACGTTCCGCGTCGCCGGCGGCGGCGTCGAGCGACTTCGCGAAGCGACGACCCTCGACGCCGGCCCTCCGGGCGTGCTCGACGAAGCGAGCGCTGCCGAGAACGCGAAGCTTGTCGGCCATCGAGCCCGCGCCGCTCTCGAACTCGGCGAACCGCTCGAAGGCCGCGTCGACTTGCCCGAGTTCCAAGAGCGCGCACGCCCTGCCGGCGTTCGCGATCGTCGCGTCTTCCTCAGGACGGTCGTCGATCGTGGCGGCCCGATCGAACGCCGCGAGCGCCTCGGTCGGAGATTCGAGGGCGACCCGCTCCCAGCCGATCGCAAGCAACGCGCGCGAAGCGTCGGCGTTGCGCCGCGCGCCGACGAGGTGATCGATGCGTCGCCACGGATTCTCGACGCGCGAGGCGATGCGGCTGTGGTACGACGCCCGCAGCTGCTCGCCCAGCATCTCGTACGCCGCGTCACGGATTAGTTCGTGCTTGAGCGCAACGTCGTGCGCCGTCTCCGACAGAAGTTCCGCTTCGGCCAGCTCGCCCAGCGCGCGGGCCATCTGGCCCTGCGACATCTTCGAGATGAGCGCGAGTTCGTTCCGGTCGAGGGGGAGTTGATGGACCGCGAGCAGTCCGGCCACGCGTCGTGAGGCCAGAGACAGCCGATCTATCCGGCCCCGAAGCGCGGCACGCAGCGACCGCGGACAGTCGTCGGGACTCGCGCTGGGCGCAAGAAGCAGCTCGGCGTAAAGCGGATTGCCGGCCGTGCGCTCGTGCACCCGACGGAACCACGCGTCCGGATGCAACGACCGCGGGCCGAGCTTGAAGGCGAGTTCACGGATTTCCTCGAGGGTCAGGCCGTCGACGTGGATCCGTTCGGCCAGGCCGTCGCGCGCGAGTCGGTCCGTCAGCCCGGTCGTTCGGCTCGTCGGTTGGGCCGCGAGATGCCACCGAATCGGCGAATCCTGGAGCCTGTCGATGCAATACGCTATCGCCTCGTTCGTGGCTTGGCTCCCATGTTGCAAGTCGTCTATCTGAAGCGTCAACTCCCGTTGGCTCGCGGACCGCTCGAGCGCCGCGCGGATATGAGAGGCCCGATCTCGCTCGGGCGCAAGCAACACCGAATCCGCGAACCGCGACCCGACCAACTTCGCTCGAGCGAGTTGACGGATGATATCGACGAGCGGCTCCAACGCGATGGACGCCGCTGCCCGATGACAACTCGTCCAAACCACGGTCGCGTCGTCGTGGCGTTCGCGATACTCGAGCAGCAGACGCGACTTTCCGATCCCCGTTTCGCCGATTAGGATCGACGCCGCCGGCGCCGGCGCGTCGAGCCGCTCGAGCATCGTCGCCCTGCCGACGAACGACGAGCGCTCCGGTCGCGGTCTTCGCACGCCTTCGCTACGACTAGGGATTACCCGCGGGAGTGCCATGGCAGCTCCGACTTATGATGCGAGCCGAGTCCGCGCCATTGCGTCGCGGGCCAGGCCATTGAGGGCGTGACAAATGCTGAAGAGAACGCTGTCGTTAGGCATCTTCATAGCCGCAATCATCGGTACGTTGTCGGCATGCGGCGTCGCGAGTTCCGTGCACGTTCCGACGAGTGCCGGACAGACGATGCACAGAGATTGCGACGTGCCGCAGCAACCCACGTGCCATCCGTAGGTCCGAGGCTCCGCGCTAAGCATTCATCGCACGAACGCCTCTCGAACGGTATCTAGGTACGCCGCGCGGCGGGCCATGTCCGCTGGGCGACTCCGCCGCGAAAAGCCGCCGGGGGATCGCAACCCGTCGGCCGTCATCGAGCTGGACGGGTCCGTGCGTGAGTGCGACCGGGTATCTCCCGGCGAATGCAGAGCCGGAGGTTTCGCCATTGGCCCTGCGGGCGCTCGAACCGCCCGGAGCAGTGTTAGCGAGCTGCTCCGGAGGCGTCATCCTTCGGGTGCGCTTCCCGTCGGGGTACCCTCAAAGACTAGTGAAATGCCCGGGGCGTACGACCCGAAGCGATGGCACTATCTGGAAAGTGCCACCAAGTTACGGCGCCCTTTTGTCCGCAACCGTGCATGGTCGCCGTCGTAAGGAGTCTTGAGAATGGCGCGCGTTCGAGCCTATCACACGGATTCGCCGGGTACCCGCCGGCGTATCGAATGGTCCACCATAATCACGACGACTGCCCGGACGGGCGACGAATCAAGCCGCAGCATCGCAGGGACGGGGACGGCGGAAGGCCGCTCTGCGATGCCTGCAAGAGGCTCGGCTGAATCCGGCGTTTCATCTTCGGCTTCGAATCGGGGTGACGGATAAATGGCGCAGCGACGAAAACGCGTGACCTTCAAGGCGCGAAAGCTCAAGAAGACCAGTGTGTCGTTCCTCGCAAAGCCCAAGACGAAACGGTCGGCGAGGAAAACGAAGCGGAAGTAGCCGCGCGGTTGCGCTCAAAGGTTGAGGCAGCTGCGTCGTGGTTTCGAGCGTCGGAGCATGCGCTGCCCGCATCGGCCGGAGGCCGCGGTCGCACCGTCGGGCGGCACGGAAGGGAAAGTTGATTTTGTCCGTCCGCATCACCGCCGTGCACATGGTCGGCGGTCTTGAGCACCAGCACATCGCAACTCTGCGGTGGATCAACGAGGAGACCGGAGCGGAAGGCGTCAGCACGCGCGAAGCGATGGTCGAGTGGATCACCTCGGGCGGAGTGGCATACACTCGAGACGCCGTCGGCGACCAACCCTATCTGCGCGTGCGGACGACGGGCTGGGGAACCAAATACGTTCAGACGTACGCCGACGGGATCTGGAAAGACAACCTGCTCGCCTTGCCCCGCTTCTGACGCCGCGCTCTCGCTGTCGTCGAAGTCGCGGAACTGCAACGCGATCACCTTAGGCCCTTCGCGCGCATCTAATCGATCGGGTCACCGACGTCGAGCTCGATGCAGCGCCCCGACTACGCGACGGGCGCCGGCCGCATCGTAACGCACCTCGCTCGGGGCTTCGCCGCCCAATTGGGCGCACGGGGACGTCAGCCATGCGTATGCCTCGTCCGTGCCGCCGAGCGCTTCGATGGCCCGTTGCGCAATCATGGCCGCGCGCTTGGCGCGGGCCTTGTCCACTCTTTCTCCGCATTCTCAATGCGTGCAACGGTTGCCGGGTCGCCGGGAGATCGGCGCACTTCGTTCGCAACCGCCGTCGCATTCCCGCCCGAGGTCTGGCAGATCCCGCTGATGGGATACGTTACCCGGGGTAATCCAACGCGCGCGGGGTTCGACCGCTAGGCCTTCCGCCACTGATCCGGTTTGCCGCGATTCGTGTGCTTGACGCGCTCGACATCGGGCGAGTGGCCGGGATTCATCTCGCGTGCGACTTCAATCGCCTCCGCCTGGGTGTCGCGAATCGCGCTCGCTCGCTCAGCGTTGGCGCGCTTGACGACATAGCGCCCGTCACCCGTACGCTCGACATAGAGCTTCTTGTTCATCCCAACAGATCTCCGCGTTCTAGACCGGCTATCACCAGTTTGGTCCCCCGCACTCTCGTTGCGCGAGCAGGTTGTCGGGCTGTATCCCGTCATTCTCGGTCTTCACGTATGCGTGGCCGTCGTGGGTCGCGACCTCCACGAGAACCCAGTCGCCCTCATCGTCGTGACAATAGAAAATGTCGCCATCGTCCTCTATCGCACTGACGACTTCGGCGACCGTCCATTTTTTCGTCGCCTTCGTTTCTGGACGGCTTTCATTCGTACCGATGTGCTGGATCCTGCGATGCGGATCCGAGTGGGTGGGGTGCTTATTTATGCACTTGACGTAATAGGTCGTCAAACGTCTTCTCCGTCCGGGCAAACTACTCGGCGCGAAGTAGCAGGACGCGTATAAGCCTGTGCTGCTCGGTCGCTGACGCCGTGCACGCCCGACAAGTCGCGGATATACGCGGCGGCGCGAACCTTCACGATATTGCCGATCACGACCTCGCCCGCACACCTATGCTCCAAAAAGCGCGCGTCGGGCGCGGCGTTGATCGGTACATGCTCCACGATGTCGAGCGCCTAAAGCATTTGCCGTTCCTTACGACAAGGGATCTCCCCAGTGTGCTTTTCGCCCTATTTCGCTAGAATATAGACTGGTAGATTGTGCCATTTTTTTGTGCGTGGTCGTCGCGCGCCCCGCGCGACGTCAGGTTCCGCGCGCATCCAGTCGTCACGGATGACCTCTTGCGAAACAATATTCGGATACGATACAATTCGTCACGGAGTCCAGATCCTATCATGGTTGCGTAATCAACCTTGGGCATTTTCGCAATCAGGAGAAAAGCATATTGGGCTGCCTCGGTGTTGCTCTTGAAGGTCGGCACCTGATTGAGCAGACTGTCATGACGTTTGTGGGCGTCGTCATCTTGTTCGTTCTCATTTCAGATACATCGTTCGGCGTCACCGGAGCGGTTCTGCTCGGAGCGTTCGGCGGACTAGCATACCTCATAGGTCTCATACGGATCGCTTTGACCGGCGGCCGACCTTCCGCCGTCCAGTACCTGATGATCGGCGCGTCCGTGCTCTTGCTCATCTGGGGTTTGCACGATCTCTCGGCCACTACGCCCGGCGCTTTCATTCGTTATCCTGCGATCGTCTACGCGATCTTTGCGATTTGGCACTCCGTCGCCACCATTTGGGCGCGAGTTCGCGAACTCGCCGACCGCTAGTCGGCGGACGGCGATTGCGAGACGGCGTTCGACATACTTGACGATTCGACATACTTGACGAAGTGCGTGGATCGCGCATCCCGTTGACGGAGATTGTGATATGTCTGCAAGCAAGATCATAGACAGCGTTCAAAAAGTCGTCACGCTGGTGCTTGCCATCGTGGCGAGCATAACCGGATATCAACTCGACCTTACGAACCATCGACTCGCGGCGCTGAATGAGCAGAGCGATCGCGATAAAGTATTCTCGGAGGACCTGTTCAAAGAAATCACGCGATTGTCAGGCCATTCGGTCCAGTCGAAGATGTCCTTCGCCGGCCTGTGGGTTCTGGCGCACGACCCGGAAGCGCAGGAAGGCCTCATAACAGTCGCCGCCGTCAGCGACGACGACGCGCTGAAAGAAGTGGCGAACAGCCTCACCAACGAACGCTACTCGCTCGGCGACATTCAGAATTCGCAACAGTTGACCGCCGCTCGGTCAGCGCTCATCGATCAAGTAAGCGGCAGTCCGCGGCCTGCGCCAAAACCAGTGGATGCGGCCGCTACCGGCGCGTCCGCAAATCTATTGGCGAACCTCACCCCGCCATTGTTAACGGGCTATGTCTACCTCGGAACGGCGCCTCCAAGGAGTGCCACACTCAATCCCGGCGCCACGATTTCCGTCAGGTCGATCCCCCATGTCGGCGACATGGTAACCCCGGTGACCAACGTTCACCTTCGAGATGCCTATCCGATCCAGTCCGGGCTCGGCCAAGTCATCGGCGTCGTAGACAACACGGACGCCCTGCAGGTGGATGACGTTCGGTCGATTGGACTCTCCAGCAGCGCCACCGCTGTTTGGGCGAAAGTCACGGTCAGAAGCAGGCCACAAGCGATCCCGACACCGACGTCGTCGCCATAAGCGGCGATTCGATGATCGAGTGACCCGCGCGGTCAGTGCCCCAGGAACCTTGCCCCAAGGGAGACGCGTTATGGTAAGTGACTACGATGGCACGTTGAATCGTTTGACCACGGCGTTTGCCGCCGCGCAACGGAGTCACGCCGAAGCATGGGTGGCGCTCGAAGCGGCGACGGCTCGTCGTAGTTCGCGTGACCAGGCAAGGGGAAACGACTTTGAGCCAGATCCCGCACACGGTGAGGCGTTCAAGCGCTGGGCGGAGGCCTACACGGCCATGCAAATAGCGGCCACTTCCCTGAGCGAGCATTTGAAGTCGAAAATCGGTCTGAAGTGAGAAGCGCGCCGATTCTCTTCTCCAGCCTTTTCGAAAGCGTCCGTAGACCAGCATCCTCGGTATCTCCAGTGCGCGAGGCGATCACGGCGCCGTTTCGTGTCCGCGCCGAGCGGCCAAGGGGATCTCTATACCTGCGGTCGGCGAAGCAGAAAGCGCTCGAAGAGAAGGAAACGAGTCAGGCGCTTATGCCAAGCCCTGTGGCTCGCGCCGGACCGCAAGTCCATGACCCCAAGAGCGGTCGTTTGGACGGCATCGCGTTCGCGAAAATCCTTGGCGTCTCGACGCCGCTGGTCGGCAAGATGATCGGCGTATCGCTGCAAGGATTGCGCCAGACGCCCGCGTCGCCGCGCATTCAAGGGAAGCTCGCGCGCCTCGTGTCGCTCGTGCTGCGCGTGCGCCACATGTTCGGCGGCGACATGGGTGTCGTGAAGATCTGGCTCAACGCGCCGCACCCCGACCTCGGGCGCGTCGCGCCGATGCGCTATCTCATGGAGGGGTACGTCGCAGAGGTCGAGTCGCTCGTCTACGCGTGCGAGTCGGGGCAACCGGACTAAGCGCTGGCCGACGGCCGAGTGGGCTATGACGTGAGCTAGATCTCGGTGACCGGCGCACCAAACGAACGTCCCGGCTACTCGCGCATCGCCCCGATGCCGCGCACTACATCGGTCGTGAACGCGCGACCCGTCCCCGCGATCGCTCCGTTCTAGAGGGCGGTCTTCGAATTCACCTCGTACCTTCGCTTGGTCATAACCGAACCGAGGTAGTCGTCATCCAGAAGTTTTAGGATCAACCAGCGGTGCTTGAGATCGGATGCGAACTCAAGCAGCTTCTTGCCGCGGACCTCCGTTATCTTGACCTCCAAGCCAAAATCCCGAATCGTCGCCTCCACGTCAGCCATGGTGACGGAAGCGAGATAGTCCTTTCTCGAAATGCTCGCGACCTTCGCCAAGAAACCGATGCTCCCGGTACACGCCGCCTTGAAATCCTCCGCATTCGATATGGGGACGTACGCGAGCACGCGATCGATCGTCGCGGACGCGCTCGCACGCAACTGTTCGAAGTAGCGGAACATCGTATGGAAATTGTGGACGTTCTTGATATACAAGTTCCCGTTCCACGCAAAGCAGTCGATCTTCTCGTCAAATACAAAGAGGCCGCGCCTTATCCTGTTGTAGACGCCCCTGCTGTGCAGCAACGCGATCAATCGCGACCGCGTCAGTTCCTTCTGCGGACTGTAGGACCGGAAGAGAAGCAACGGCTTCTGCTTCGCGCGGCATGTCAGGACGTAGAACGCGAGGCCGTCGACGAAATCAGAACCCTCGTCGAATATCTGGAGCGCGTTCGGGCGCGCCGCCTCTTTCACGACGGACTCCAGCAAGGCGCTCTCCGACAGTTTGAGTACGAGCATCTCATGGGCGTCAGGCTTGTACGTCGGATCGTAACCTTTCACCACGTCGTCCAGATGCTTCTCGACGAAATCTCCGGCCAGTCCGGAGAACTCGCTCGTCACGTCGTCATGCAACACGAGTCGTTGTAGGGCATACGCCCCGTCCGTTTCGTCGGTACGGCTGGCCATGACGAGGGTGAGGTCGGCGATGTTCCTAGCGACGTCCGCGAGCTGGCTGAGATCGTTGGCGGCGGTCATCTTATGCCTTCTCCATGATGATGTAGTCAGACAGCGGCACGGCGCGTATGTCCTCGCCGATGCGGAAGTACGTCCGCCTCGTGATGAGAGTGCTCGGCTTGCCCTCGTCGCCGGTGATTTCGAACAAATGATAGCCGAGAAGCGCCAACACCGGGTTGATGTGGATTAGATTCTCGCTGACATATATTACCAAGACTACGGCATACACGAGGCTCAAGGAGATGATGTCATTTGGATTCGCGTACGATATGCCGAAGAACGGAATGAAGTATGTGACGACGTACGACATCGTCTCGGATCCAAAGCTCCTTATTTCGGAAACCTTGATCGGCGTCGGACTGAGCCCCCGCGCGAGGTTGAGAAAAAGGACCAGTGCGCCGACCGATAGGACAGCGAGCGCGACCAACACGAACTGCGCCTTTTCCGAGCCGAACGGATTCCTGATCGCGAATACGATCATGAGCGGTGCATATGAACTCAAGAAGAGACAAAGCCGCGCACCTATGGTCGGCACTCTGCCCTCCAATCAGCTGAAATGATTTCGTTGCGATTTGGGCGGTCGCGCCGAGCCACGGTTCCGGGCCGTGCCGGAGCCGGCATGATTTTCGGGGTCGTGGCTGAAGTGCATTTTGACCCCACTCCGATCAAGAACCGTACGCGTGGGTGGTGGCACCGTCGGCACCGATTCGCATCTCGGATGATCTCTACTTAGTCGGCGCAGCCTACAGGCCCGATGGAGAGGAACCGACCACGGGATCCGCACGACGCCTATTCAGCGGATGGCAAGATCATCCAGTTTGAGCGTACGCGAAATGGGCCGAAAGTACACCGGGGGAACCCCCAGTCCTATGCAACGATGTTGAGAGGTCCGATCCGATCCCGTTCGGGTAAAGAAGCATCCTCGGAGTCGGGGTCAACGCACAGTGCATCCCGACGCCACAATGGCGCATCGTTCGGGTTCGAGCGTCAAATATCGGCGCTCCTTGTATTTGGTGTCATGGCTCAATAACGCCGTCTTGAAAGTGTAGAGTCCGGCCACCTGGCCCTCTTATGCGCCGATAGACCCGCACGATGACTACCCGGAGCCGTTCTTCACCAATGACGAGTAGCGCTGTCTCCTGAATTCTTCCTCGAACGGATAGGCGGGCCAGAAATGACATATGCCGATGTCGACAAAATAGCGGGCCAAACTCGATGTCGCGCCGTGTAAACGTACCAGGCTCTTTCACGTCGATCACAAGCGGCACAACAAGCACGAAGCCGTTCGACCCTCGACTGGGGTTTGGAATACTCGCCGTGTGCATCGCCGTCGCCTGCGTACTGTTCGCGCATACGTCGGTGCTTGCAGCTCTTGAACAGGGGCTCGTCGGACCGTGGCCAGGTTTTGGCGAAACCCTCGTAACGGCCGCCATATCCGCGGTCGGCGGTGCGGTCCTCGGAATTCTTCGATACTTCTTCAAGCTTCGAAACGGCGTCGTGACGGAATTGATCGCGACGGCGGCGGCGCCCGACGTCATCACCTCCGGTCGTCTAGGCGTGGCCGCCGTCGGATTCCAATTGACGCTCGGCTTTTTCGGGGGTATCGTCGCCGCACATTTGGGAGCAACTCCCTTTGCGCCGGACGTGCATACCGCGGTCTTGGGAGTGCTTGCGGGAGCCGGCGGACCGCCCGCCGACGCGGGAAGCGCGTCGGTGTGGGCGTTGCTCATTGCTTTGACAGCCGTCATAGTAGGGCTTACAATCTTGTTCGCTTTCGGCGAGGCCGCCGTCTTGATCGTGGTCGCGAAGGCCCTGGCGACCGGTGCGATCTCCGGAGGAGGCCGCGCAACCGGCGAATTGTTGGTTTTGATGCTGACGCGCGTCTGGACCGTTCAACTTCGCGATATCGCGAAGACTGTGCCGCCGGGAAGGCTCACGCCAGGCGAAGCGATGGAACGTTACCTCTCGCTCGACGCGAATACGGAGCATCGCGAAGCCGCTCGTCTTTGGCTGGCACAATTCCAGCCCTGGTTCGAGGGCCCGGAGAGCGTAGCCTCACCGGACGAGCCCTTCTCGCCAGTTCTCCGCTACCTCAAACGTTCGCCCCGATGGCAAGAATACCAGGACTTTCTTGCCCACTATGAGTCGTTGCCCAAATACAAGCGATATTCTGCCGAGTGGACGGCGCAGCACGATGCGCGTTGGCATCTGCGCCAACTCAGCGATGTTGCGAACGATGAAAAGGCCGAACTGGAAAAGTTCGTCGAAGCCGTCCGCGAAATGAAGGAGGCCCGAGATCCCGCGAAGCGCATGAAGCCAGTGGGAGACGCGCCTGTGTACGACGGTAGCTACGGATCGCTCTTTTATGTCGGCGTGATTAAGGCGGCCATTGCGAATGCAATAGCCAGTGGAGCGTACGGCGGCGCCGTCACGGCAATAATCGCCTGCTTCTTCTTGGCATTAGCGAAGATGTGACATCTCTAGACCCTGCACGACGAAAATGAAGCCGGCCGTGCACGGGCACCCCGTGTTCGGGCGCCAAACCGAAGATTGGTCCAGACTTTGAAGTGAAGCCCATCGCCGAGCGCGGTCGGGCGGAGAAACTAGCATGACACATGCCTTTCGTGGCGCGCAAATCTGTGTAATTCCGCTTTTGAACGTCGCAGTCGACCGCGACGTAATCGTCGTCGACGGCGGTCGGTACCGGATTGCGCTACGCGGCATCACCGATGAGGAGCGGAAGCGCTGGGCCGAAAACGCCCGGGTGCAATTCATGATCGAGCGCAACCCTTGGATGCTGCCGCGGGCAAGTACGGCGGTCGAGATGACGACGCGTTCGCCCCACGACCTCAACGAGCTGGAGGGGGAGTCGGAGGATCTCTACGCCTTGCTCGGATTGCTGAACGTGTGGATCGCGTACGACCTCTGGGCGCCGTTCCTCCAGCTCAAGAAGTGGGGGCAGGCCGAGTCCGACTTCTACTTCTCCGCGCTCATCGAGTCGCGACCGCCGAACGAAACCGAATACGGCGTGGTTCTCAATTTGTCCGACGAGCAGACGTTCCGGCGCGACTGGGAGGCTATCGTCGGCGGCGCCGATCAGAACCTGCGCCTGCGGCGCGCGGTCGCGCGATTCCGACGCGCCCGCTCGTCATGGTTCAGCGAGGACGCTATCGTCCATGCATTCATCGGTCTCGAGTCGATTTTTGGCGAGCACGAGAAAGCCGGCCGTAAACATGCGCGGAAGGTCACGAAACGAGTCGCGCGTTTCGTGTTCGATCCCGACGTTTCGCCGAGCGCGGCCGAGCTGGGCGACCTGTCCGAACGGATTGCGGCCCTCTACGATCTTCGCCATGACATCGTCCACGGGGCGCTTCCCGACCAGTCGAAGACGAACGAGGGCGCGAAGGACAGCATCCAGCTATTAAGGACCGCTATTCTCATCGCACTAGAGGAAGGCTTCAGTCGGACGATCGACCTGGTTGCCTTGGCAAACCGATACGATGTTGACCTACGCGAGGCCCAGCGACTTGAAAAGCGGCGGCGAAGACAGCCGAAGTCGCGGCGCGGCGACCCATTTGGAGCGGGCTAGGCGAAAATTGCGTCGGCTCAGGAGACACCACGATGGCGGCCGAGCGTTCGTGCGAGTGTCGCGGCTGAGTGTCGGGCACGCGAGACCAAGACGGCCACAATAAGGGCACGGCACGCGCTTCGTCAGATCATCGTTGACTCGCGCCCGGCAGGTCCCGCAGCATGTCAAGTCTTGGTTCCCACTCACAGTGCCACTTCATTCGCCACGGAAGTACTCCGCCCAATAGTCGTCGAGCGTTCGCCGTACTTCGTCGCGGGTCAGACCGGGTCCATGATTACCGCCCCGCAGACATCGAAGAACCCTGTCCGCGGCCGCGTCCGCGAATACGCCATGAACATCGCCCTTGAACCAGTCCTCCCAAATCGGGCCTGGCAGCATTCCCGCCGGCTCGGGTTCGTCGCCTATACGATAGCCGAAACCGAAACTGTATTGCGGCGAGAAATCGAATCTTTGAATCATGCGCTTGGCGATGAAGAATGGCGCCGCCAGCGACAGCGCGAGGCTGTAGATCGCGTGGTCCCCCTTTGCCGCTTCGAACCTGACGACCACGCGGCCCTGCGATGTGACATGAACGGCATGTCTAGATCGAGGAAACGAATCTACGGTTAGTCCGGTATCGGACAGGACGACTCCCTCTGGGACGCATCCGGACGCCAACCTTGCGCAACCTGGAACCATCCGAACGACGTTCGAGATGAAGGTGTCATCGTCGCCATCGAAGACCCGATAGTCCGCCGGAATATCGTGAGGCACCGCTTCGGACCCAAAAAAGTGCCCGATTTCCTCCATGAGCAGGGAGGGGCGATAGTCAAGTCGGCGGACTTCCTGCGCCGGCTCGACTCTCTCTCGGATGTGATAAGGTTAAGCTGACGGTCCGGTATGCGGCTCCCTTGACGGAGCGGTAGTCGGTTCAGCTGGAAACGATGGTTCCGCACGTCGCGCTATCATATTGCGCAAGACCATCGCTCCCGCGCAGACGACGAAGGCGATGACGTAGCCCCAATCGCCAAGGGCACCCAATGCGGCCGCAATCCGCGCCCAACTCGTACGCCCGAAACCAAATGCCGTCGGCGCGACATTGACGAGGACGTACCAAAGCGCGTTGCCGAGGGTACCCAAGAGAACAGGGAGGCCATACCGCTCCCATGGACCAGACGCCGTGTACACGTTGCGCTAATTCAGTGGCTCGCGTTGACAACCTACCCGCCGAAGATTACTCAGTCCGGTTATAGTTGACACTCACTCCGAGCGACTTTCTTGTCGGACCATCGTTCCACCGACAACCGCACCGGACCGGATGTCGGTTCTAGCGATCGGCGATGAGCGGACGCCTCCTATCATTCCGGCGACCGCTAGTTCACCACCATCATTTACGACGGTCCCAACGACCGTCCCCGTGACGTCGGCCGTCGCGCCATTCTCGATCACCACGTTCCCGCATACCGTGCCCGACAGTACGAGCATCGCGTTTCGCCTGACTCGAACGTCGCCAGTTATCATGCCGCTGATGCGCGTAGGCGCGACTATTTCCAGGTCGCCTACGACCTTGTGAGAGATTATATTCACGGTTGCAACAAGTTACCTCGTGAGAGTCGCTTCCCTTGTCGATCCGACCGACATACGTCGTGTAAATCGACCGATTCCGGCAGGGACCGATATAGCCCTAGATGAGCTGCAGCTCGCGAAGCCTGTACCCAGCCGCCTCGGTCGAAACCTCGAGCAAGTGGGCGCAGCGGCCAACGCCCTTCGTCGCCCTCCATGCCTCGAGAATTGAAGCCTTTGGCATGAGAACGCGCGCGGCAAACATGTTGTCGAAATGGCTATAGGTCCTGAGAATGGCTTCGATGTCGACCGCATAACCGTTGGGTCGCCGCAGCGTTCCCGTCTTCGCAAGAACCTGATCGGCCACGCCTTGGACGTCGACGAAGCCACGCGCCACTACTGCTGACGCTTCTTGAGCTGCTCGAGCAACTCTGAGGCGCTGACCGCCGCGCCTTCGGAGTCCCCGCGAGCGGCCACGAGCAAGTCTTCATCGACCCCGCCCGAGGCCGTTTCGCGCGCGGCCGTGAACGAACGCAGCGCGAAACGACACTTGAGCAACTGTTCTTCCGTAAGGCCCGTGCGATAAAGAACGTATGACTTGAACTCCGCCTCGTCGAGGTCTCGAGCCGAACCTTGATTAAGCGCGGCGATCCGCCGCATCCACTCGGCTCCGGCGAATCCAGACGACTCGGTGAGGAAATCATCTATCAAGATTCGCAACGGTGCGGGTGGAATCGATCGAAATGCGGCGCGTGCGCGATCGCCCATCTCGACGCTTTCAGCGCTGCCGTTTTCTTCCTCGTCGTCAAATTGACTCATACCATTCCTTCTTCTGTTAGTCCCTTGAGCCTCGTCCGCGCGCGAAACAGTGCTTGCTTCGCCGCGTTTGCGGTCACTGGACGGCGCGTGTGGCGCTCAAGAGCGAGTCTGATCCCCTCGGCATCATGTCCGTCGCAGAGCGCCCGCAGGGCAACGCGATCGCGCTCCGTCAAGCCCGGGAGTTTTCCCAAGAGCAACTCGACATGTACGTCGGCGGTCCCGTCCTCGTGGCTTGGGAGCGTTCGTTCGAGCGATTCCCAGCGGTCGTCGTCCACGGTGACCACGGCGTCATCTATGTCGCGCCGCCCGTTTGCGTCGATGATCTTGCGCTCGACGATTGTCGAGATCATCTTGAGGACGTCGATGACCTTGCGTCGCCGCTCCCTCATCGCCAGGGCGATGGCTATCTCGACCTCTTGACAGACGTCTTCCAGGTCCGGTTGGCGCTTGAGCAACGCGCGACGATCGCGAACCATGCGCGTCACCGCCTGATGGACCAAGCGCTCGCCACGCTCGGGCTCCGTCGACTCGTTGCAAGCCTCGAGCGCAAGCCTGAGGTCGTCAAACACGCCGTTCACGACGGTCTCCGCGGCGGCAATTGAATCCGCCGGCCCGCATCGGCGACGTCGTAGTGAGGACACACATGTGTCTCCGGATAGAATGGGTGCCTTCGAAGCTCGTGACGAAGGCCGTCATATACCAGATAGAGCGGAGGTCGATGGTCGCGGCCATAGCCCGTTATCAGCGCCAGCGCCGTATTCACGGCCTGCGATGCCAGAAGTCCGTTCATCGAAATGACTTGCTGCTCCGGGGCGCCGGCCACGTACTCTTCGCGATCTCCGGCCAAGCTGTCGTCGGTGACGATGTGCATGCAACGAAGGCACGGCCCGCCCGGGAGCGACGAGGCCACTTGGCCGCCGACCGCTCCCACGACGCCCGAATCGTCGACGACGATCGTCAAGCCGATGTCGACGTAGGCGACGAGCGCAGCCCGGCATCGCTTCTCGAGATTGTCGCGCGCGCGGAAACTGTCGAGCGCGCCGACGACGAGATCGCTGGACTCGATCGCGGCCTGCGCATCTGAATCCTCGGCGCGCTTCGCGACCGGCTCTACGAGCCCGCCAAGACCATCGAGCCGACGAGCCATCACGCGGACCTTCTCGTCTCCGACGTCACGATACGAGGATCCCACGACCCGATTTACGTTGGACGCCTCAAGGCGATCGGCGTCGATAAGAATCAAGCGCCCGACCGCCAGGTGGGCCAGTTGCTGGGCCACATGAGATCCGCCGCCGCCGAGTCCGACGACGCAAATGGTGCTCTCGCGCAGTCGGCGCAGGCCGGCGATGCCGAGGAACGTCAAGCGCGAAGCATCGATCATGATCGCTCGCCGAACTCGTTCGACATCACCGGCACGACGCGGACCTCGACCAGACCTTCGGCAACGGCCACGGCCGCAGTGCAATCATCGTCGCTCACGACCATGGCCCCGTAAGGCAAGCTTGGGTTAAAAATGCGCTGCTTCGCCATGACGCTTTCATTCGTGCGAACGTCGGTCGCGCTGAATCTCGGCTTTCCCGAATGGTCGTGCAGATGACACAAGAGCGCGCCCGCGTTCAATGCGGCGGCGCGATCGAGCGATTCCATCAACCAAACTACCGAGAAGTTCGCGCCGTCCGGGCCGTCGACATATGCGACGTCCGGAAACGGACTAATTCGAACGCCGACGAGCACGTTCCGGTTATCCTCTGACGCGTATCGTACCAAGAGAAGCGCAAGCGGCTCCGGCCGTTCACGACGGGACGCGAGTTCAACCCGCAGCCCACGCAGCGTCGACGGCAAAGCGTGGAGCCGCCGCGTCGGCGCCGTCGACGAAGGTCGCCGAGATCGGACCTGGCTTGAAAGGCGTCGCCGCAGCCACTCGAACGCCCTCAAATCGCCAACTCGTACCTTCGCAGGTGGGCGATGACGCCTTGATGGATCGGAAGGGTCGCCGCGACGCCGTTTATCGAGGCGGCGTACATCGTGCGCCCGAGAAGCACCGCGGTCGTGTGCGCCGGCGTGACGCCGCTTTTGAGAACGACGGGAGATTGAAAGAACAAGCGCGTGTCGTAGCCCATGTACCGCTGCGGCACGTATATGCACATGGCGCGCGCGGGCTGACACCCGTCGGGGAGCGCCACATCGGGGAGCGCGATCAGGCGCAAATCCGCCTCGTAATGTTCGGCCACGCCGGGGCCGAACAGGCCGTCGAGAAACTCGGTCTCCTGCGGCGACATCAGCTCGTACCGCCGACCGGCGGCGCCGTCACGAACTTCTCGTCGTCGTGGAGGTGGACCGTCTCGCCGTCCGAGATCGGAGCCCTCCGGTTGCCCTCGACACGGTATAGCAAGTTTGCCGCTGGCACGTTGGCGAGGGCCTTGATCTGTGCGCCGGTCATCGTCTTCGAGTGAACCGCGTAGTCGACACCATCGATTTGAATGTCGAACTTGTCCCGATCTTCCATCATCACACTCCGCGAGCCGCGTTGGGCCGTTCACACAGGATATCGGGGGAGAAGGCGGATCGGTTACGCCGTTGTAGCGTTCATTTGAAAAGAGTCTCGAAGAACGCACCGCCGTTTTGGGCCTTCTGCGATTCGGCGCCGAACCGCTCGACGCTCTTCGCCTTCAGCTCCTCCTTCAACCCGGGGTCATGCCAGATCACGCCAAAAAGCGGGTTCGAACGCGAGACGGCGGTCGCGTCGAAAAGCAAATCGACGATACGCCTTCCAGCGCGCGACATCGTCGCCTGCCAGATGAAGCGCGGCTGCGGCGCCGTCAGGATGCCGAGCAAGCCGGCGACGTCCGACATTTTAAGTCTCGCATCGTGCTTTAGGATTCCCGTCTTCGTAAGCGCAACGTTCCAAATCGCGTCGGACAGATCCACTCCGGAAAGGCTCGCGAAATCCATCAGCAGCCCGAGCCAAGCATGGATCTCGGTGTACGCGATGCGGATCTTGCCGTAGACGGGCACGAGGGCCAGCACCGGGACGAACCAGTGCTCGGGAATGTTCTTGAGATCATAACCTCTCAATACAAATGGCGTGTCCGCGACGAGCCCCGGCGGGAAGTTCCCGGGGTCTTCGAAGCGCATACGGGCGAACGGTCCGACGTTGTCGTCGTGCACGAAGAGCCTCTCCATCCGCGAGGCCTCCGATCTGACGCCGCGTATGACCGGCTCGGTCGTGTCGGAGTAGACATCCGGCGTTGAGTAGGTGGCATAGCCCGTCACGGTGATCGCATGTCCTTGCCCGCGTTGACCGTCGATGTATCCGCACAACGCGACGGGCAAGCCGAACTCCAGGTAGCCATATATAATCGAAGCGAGCGGCGTCGACGATCCGACCCGTTCGACTTGCGGCTCCAGGCCCGTCGCCCGAACCGCTTCGCACATCTGATCTATCCTGAGTTCCCGGGAAGGCATGATGCGCTTTGCCGGGCGAATCGCGTTCGCCGCGTTCGTGATGCGCGCGGGCCCCGGCGCGACGGTCTCGAAGACGTCGGCCGCCTTGTGAAACGCGGTCCACAACGCGACGGTCGCGCACGCGGCGACGACGGAATCCTGCTGCTGGAAGGGCAGCGAGTCCAGCCGGAGGTCGATGCCGAACAAGGAGACGCTGTACTCTCTTATGGCCCTGTAACGACGCTGGTAGCCTTCGGGGTCGAACGTCTTGAGCAACGTCCGCCCGACGATCGGCTCGGGCAGCGGTCGGGCGACCACGAATCCGAGGTAGTTGGAATTCAACACACCGTCCGACGCTTCGTCGAGATGCGTTATACGGCGCTCGAAATCGGCCGCGCTCAGATCGAACGAGAAGAAGTGCAGCCGCCGACAGCGGCTGCTGTAACGTTCGAAGCACCTGACGTAATATGCCTCGAAGTCTTCCAGATAGTCGCGATCGATATACTCGTTCTCGACGACGATTGACTTCGCGCCTTTGCGATCGAGGTAGCCCGCAAGGTACCTCGCTTGTCTGAAGGTGGCGACGCGCTCCGGCGGCGCGTACTCGTTGGACAGCAAAGAATAAAGGCGGCCCTCCTCAAAGGGCCACACTTCATACCAGGTCGACGCGGCGGGGTCTGCCACTAGACGCTAATCTTCATCTCCAGGAGTTCCTGCGTCACCACGTGGGCCGCGAGGAACTCGTCCATGGACTGATACATCTTCGCGATGGCCGCCGCCCTCTCGCGAACGCGCGCATCATCTTGGGCCGAATCCTGCGGCGTCCGGGAATCCGTCACCGCACCGGCCTGCGCGCGAGCGCCATCGTCTTCCGTCGACATATTTTCCTTTGCTTCGTCCGTCCGACACGATCGGGCAGCGGCCGTCGATGCCGCCTGCCGCACATGGGCTATTCAAGGGTTATCGGCAAGAAGCCCTTGCGCTTGACCCACCGTGCGGCTCGTCATATACCTTACCCGCTGCACGAGTCCAGCATGCGGAGACGGATCACTCACCACAATTCCAAGCACCAGGCCCCACTCACCGCAATTGGGTCAATGTGGTGACGCGGCCGCCTGTAGGTGCATGTAACCCTATGTCTCTGGGTCCCCAGAGACGATGCTCGCGCCGGGCGTGCCGTCCGCCAAGGTCGCGGTCGATCTGACGGATGCTGATCCGTCGCGATGGCCGCACGATGTCGTCAGCGACACCATGCGCACGCGCTACGGCGTGGACGGTTACCACCCGGCCGCCGCGTTCGACGTGCTCGACCTCGATCCGAAGAAGATGGACGAGGTCCGGCAAGCGGTCAAAAGTTTCTATGAGTCCGTAGAGGCACTGCCGCGCCGCGGCGACGGCTCCGAAGCGCTCGCGGACGTCCGAGCCGATATCTCATCGGTCAAGGGCATGGCACGCTTCGACCATTCGGCGGACATGCCGTGGCACGCGGATAGACCGGCGATTGCGGTTTTCGATCGCGTCGCCGCCGATGAGCGGGTACCGCAGCCCCTCCGCGATTCGGCCTCGCGTGCGAGCAAAGCGGTTCGGGCGATCGTGATTGCGCACGGGGAAGCGCAGAACTTCGCGCCCTTCCACACGTCCTACGCGGATGCCGCCGGTCCGACGGTGCACCTTCCGACGACGCGATGCTCGTACGACGGCTGGGCCGAAGCCGGGGTCACCGAAACGCACAACGATTTCTTCGATGCGGTCGGCGGCCGCGAGCTCGCGCGCGCCGTCGGATCGTACAACGCGAAGGAAGACCGGGCGGGCGAGCTCGCTTAAGCTCGGATTTGGATGGTCGCTGGACGGCCCTTGAGTACGATGTCGTCATGGAAGGCGACATCGTATGTTCAGGTTGACCATCGCTGCGGCGACGCTCGCGTTCTTCGTCGTCGCTGTCGACGTATCCGGAAAAAACACTCCGCACCCGCCGAAGCCGATGCCCCGCGCGACGACGGTTTCATGTTCGCGCGTCGCCCACGCGACGGCGTCAAGCCGCGCCGGAAGAACGAACCGTGTTTCGCAAGGCTGCGAGCTGGCCGGGGGCTGATCCCCACCCAGGGCGCCCGCGCAAGGCCCTGGAATCCGCGCCAGATGAAGACGTTCGCCGATTGCATCGCCGAACGCGCCGATCTTTGGCGTGGGAGCGGCGTTGAGTACGCCGATGCGGTCGACAAGACCGTCGATGCGATCGCACGCTCGATCAGCGCCGGCGGGCGTATCTATTTCTTCGGCAACGGCGGGAGCGCGGCGCAGGCGCAGCATCTCGCGGCTGAGCTGTCCGGCCGCTTCCTGCTCGAGCGCCCGGCATGGGGCGGCCTCGCCCTTTCCGTCGACACGAGCGCGCTCACCGCGATCGCGAACGACTACGGTTTCGAGCAGATCTTCTCGCGCCAACTCGAAGGCCTCGTCCATCGCGGCGACGTCGCCGTCGGACTCACCACGTCCGGGAAATCTCCCAACGTCGTCGCCGGCTTACGCGCGGCGCGTGCGGGCGGAGCGACGACTGTCGCTTTCACCGGCAACGGAGGCGGAGCGGTCTGCGCGCAAGCGGACATCTCGATCGTCGGCCCGTCGGGGCCGTCATGGAAAGTCCAAGAGCTCCATCTGACGCTCGGCCATATCATCTGCGAACTAGTGGAACTGCGTCTGACCTCCGGCTAGCCGAATAGATGTTGGGAGATACCGTCTTGGCTGTCAAGCCCGGACGGTATCATAGTTGGGGTCAAAGGGCTTTTGGCTGCGCAGCACGCCGTACGCGATGTGAATGAGTTTGCGCATGACGGCGCCGATGATGAGCATTTCGCTCTTGCCGGCGGCTCGCAGCCGCCGGGCGAATCGTTCCAGGATGGGGTTGAACCGGATCGCGGCGATGGCCGGGAAGTAGAGGGCTTTGCGCAGTTGCGCGTTGCCCCGTTTGGAGAGCCGCGTCTTCCAACGGATGCTGGTGCCTGATTGCACGTGACGCGGGCTCAGCCCGACGTACGCGCTGAGCTGTTTCGCGCTGGCGAATTGGCTGACGTCGGGCAGCTCGCCGGCCAAGCGCGCGGCGGTCTTGTCACCGAAACCGGGAATGGACTCGAGGAGCTCGCGCCGGTCACGCAACCGTGGGTGGTGGTCGATATGCTCGTGGATCTGTCGTTCGAGATCGCGTATCTGCGCATCGAGATGGTCGATGTGCGCGGCGATCGACTCGGCGACCAGGTCGACGACACCGGGGACGCTCGCACGGTTGCGCTCTTGCTGCCGCGCGTCGATGAGGCTGGTCAAACGTCGCGTCAGGCTCTGCAAGGTGCGGATTTCCGGGCTCGGCGGCGTCCACGGCGCCGGCACGAGCGCTTTGCAAAACCGGGCGATGACGCCGGCATCGAGCGCATCGGTCTTGTTGCGCGCCATTTCGCTCTGCGCAAAGCCCTTGATGCGCGCCGGGTTGACGATGCTGACGACATGGCCGTGCTCGTGGAGCTCGATCGCGAGCGCCTCACCGTAGGCGCCGGTCGATTCCATGCAGGCGTGCGCGCGCGCCACCTTACGATTTTTCAGCCAACGGTGCAGTTGTGCAAATCCCTTGGCATTGTTCGGAAAGCTGCGCCCATGCTCACCACCCGCCTCGAGCAGCGCAACGTGGAAGTTCCCCTTGGCGATATCGATGCCCAAGATCATGTCATGCATAGCCCAGCTTCCTCACCGACGAAGGCTGCTGACGATCAACGCGACGCATGCGGATCAGCCTTGTGCATGCAGGCTCTGCTCTTCCGAGCGGCCGCAGATACCGTCCGATCTACGCACGTGCCATCGGAAGGGGGCTCGATCTCCCTCGCAGGCTCGACGCCAAAGCGGTCGACGAAACTCCCCT